>NZ_JACSMT010000030.1:0-31992 GCF_018618815.1 Exiguobacterium sp. s128
GGGAATCCTTGTTTTCAACATCACTTTTTACGACTACATAAGACAAACCCTCATTTCAACGTTGAAATGAGGGTTTGTCTACGATCTGACACGCTCTCCTGTGAGAGCGTGTTTTTTATTGATTTTCTTCTTTTTCTAATCGTTCCAGTTCCGCATGTGTTTGTGGGAAACCATTGGCTTGCCAGTCTGCACGATGAATCGAATCCAGTTGCGTCAGACCCACTTCCGTTTCATCCGTCTTGGCATCGATACTCGGACGTTGATCGAGTTTAGCTGAATGACTGATATCCTGGTCCTGAGCATTCGAGCAACTTTGTTTATACCGCTGAATCACTAACACGGATACAGCAACTATTCCACCGACGATTAATCCTTGTTTAAATGTTTTTCTCATGACGACACCTCTATTTACTGGATTTTTATACTTGAATGCTTTTCCCTTAAACCCAATCAGGTAATCAACATGACTCTAAAAATATTTTTTTGAAAGTTTTTCACTGTTTTTCTGCCGTGTTCCTACATATTTAATAATTCGCTCAAAAACCGCGTTCCTGCACTAAATCAAAAAGGTTCGGGTCATGCAGAGACAGGAAATGTACGTTATACTTTTAACAGAAGCTTCACGAAAATCGAATGTCTATGTTGAAGAGGACACGTCACAAGCCATACTTGCCGCTTGCGTACAACGTCCTTCTTTCATTTTTTCGATTGTATTACATCATAAGGAGGGAATCATGTGTCTTTGCTTCATTTGGCAATCTTGTTGCCGTTACTTGTAAGTCTCTTCATTCCGCTTCTCTATAAGAAGATTCCATCCGTACATACAGGATGGTTCGTTCTGCTCGTTCCACTTACGTTAGTCGTCTACTTCAGTCAGTACATCAGTCAGACAATGGCTGGAAAACCGGTAGTCGCAACGATGAACTGGATTCCATCGCTCGACATCAACTTCGTCGCCTACGTCGACGGTCTTGGTCTGTTGTTCGCATTATTGATTACCGGAATCGGTTCACTGGTCGTGCTTTATTCCGTCTATTACCTGGATCCGAAAAAAGAAGCGTTACACAACTTTTATGTCTACCTGCTTCTTTTCATGACCGCAATGCTTGGAATTGTCTTATCGGACAATATGATCGTCATGTATCTCTTTTGGGAACTGACATCGATTTCTTCGTTCTTGTTGATTGGATATTGGTACGAACGTGAACGTTCTCGATACGGTGCCCAAAAATCGATGCTGATCACTGTCTTTGGTGGTTTATCGATGCTCGGCGGGATTTCAATTTTATCGTTACTGTCCGGTTCGTTTAGCATCCGTGAATCGCTCGTAACCGTCAGTACGTATAATGGGGATCCACTCTTTACGGTCGCCCTCGTCCTGTTTTTACTGGCGGCCTTCACGAAATCTGCTCAGTTTCCATTCCATATCTGGTTACCGGACGCGATGGAGGCACCCACTCCAGTCAGTGCCTATCTCCACTCGGCAACGATGGTCAAAGCCGGTCTCTATCTGGTCGCCCGGATGAGTCCGATCTTTGCTGAGACACCGTTGTGGTTTTATCTTGTATCCGGTGTCGGAATGTTCACACTTTTCTGGGGGTCGTTAAACGCCGTCAAACAAGTCGACTTAAAAGCCATCTTAGCCTATTCGACGATTTCGCAACTCGGTCTCATCATGTCACTGCTTGGATTAGGAGCGGCCGCTTTACAGGTTGACACCCTTCCCGACAGTCTCTACACGATTGCGACGGTCGCCGCTGTCTTCCACCTCATCAACCATGCCACGTTTAAAGGAAGTTTGTTCATGATGGCGGGCATCGTTGATCATGAAACGGGCACACGTGATATTCGAAAACTCGGTGGGTTGTCCCAACTGATGCCGGTGACGTTTACGATTGCAACCATCGGGACCTTATCGATGGCGGGTGTCCCTCCATTCAATGGTTTTTTAAGTAAAGAGATGTTTTTGACCGGTGTCCTTGAAGTGTCCCGATCAGGACTGTTTCATCTGGATACGTTCGGTCTTTTATTCCCGTTTTTCGCAGTCGTCGGGAGTATGTTCACGTTTGTCTACAGTATCTTGATTGTCTACCGCACGTTTCTTGGACGAAAAAAACTCGAACAACTTCCGAAAAAACCGCACGAAGCACCGATTGGCATGTTACTCGCTCCACTCGTTCTTGTTTCCCTCGTCGTTTTGATTGGATTGTTCCCGAACTTACTTTCGAACACGCTGATTCGTCCTGCAGTCGAAGCGATTCTACCGAAAGTCGTTGCTGAAGGGGGCTCGATTTCAGTTGACATCAAGCTCTGGCATGGGTTTAATCTGGAACTCTTTTTGACGCTTCTCATCATTTCGGTCGGCACGCTGCTATTCTTGACGTTGCCGAAATGGTCTACACTTTACAACCGGATGCCAACAAGCGTCTCGTTGAATCATCAGTATGATGGATTGCTGCGCCGGGGGGAACACGCCTCAACCGCCATCCATGATACCGTCATGACCGGTTATATGCGCTCCTACCTGGTCTATATCTTCGGCTTCATCGTCGTCCTCGTCTTATCGAGCATGTATTTCCTCGATGCCTTTAAATTCGATGTCGACCCACTCAGCACGGTGCATGCTTATGAAGTCGTCTTGGCACTTGTTTTGGTCGGTAGCGCCTTGTCGATCACGTTTGCGCGATCCCGTTTGACATCGATCATCTTGCTTGGTGTCGTTGGCTATACGGTCGCCTTGTTCTTCGTCTTATTCCGGGCACCTGACCTCGCTTTGACACAACTTGTCATCGAGACCGTTTCCGTCGCACTGTTCCTGCTTGTGTTTTATCATATGCCGGAAATCAGCCGAAAAGAAGAACGAATCAAATTTAAACTCGGGAACGCTGCGATTTCTGCGCTCGTCGGATTAAGTGTCACGTTGGTTGCACTCGCTTCGCTCAGTCAGCGCTCATTCGCTTCGATTGCCCAGTACTACATTGATAACGTCGCTGATTTAGCAGCAGGTGGAAACATGGTCAACGTCATCTTAGTCGACTTCCGTGGATTTGATACGTTATTTGAGATCAGTGTCTTAGCGATTGCCGGACTCGGTATTTATGCGATGATCAATTTCCGGAAGACGGGAGGAATCGACAAATGAAAAGTCCCATGAAAAAACACACGAACGACGTCATCCTAGAATCATCTACGACGTTCATCACCTTCATTATTTTCTTGTTTGCCGTTTATCTGTTTTTCGCCGGTCATTACACACCGGGTGGCGGCTTCATCGGGGGGCTTGTCACAGCTTCCGCACTCGTTTTAGTTTTGTTAGCCTTTGACATCCAGACACTCCGGCAGATCTTACCGGTCGACTACAAACAGATGACGGCGATCGGCATGTTGATTTCTGTTTTGACGGCTTCTGGTGCCTTGTTGTTCAATGTACCGTTCTTTACACACGCCCACGATTACTTCAACTTACCGTTGTTTGGAAAAACGTCCTTACACACGGCAATGTTGTTTGATTTAGGTGTTTATCTCGTCGTCGTCGGTGTGACGATGACGATCATTCAAACGATTGGGGAGAGTGATTAACGCATGGAGATCATCATGGCGATCGCTGCAGGCATCTTAACGATGTGTGCCGTCTATCTCATTCTTTCAAAAAGTATCTTACGTATCATCATCGGTACCGGCCTTCTCAGTCATGCGGCCCATCTGCTTGTCATGACGATGGGCGGACTGAAAACGGGCGCCGCTCCCGTCATCAAGGACGGCGTCACCCAGTATACCGATCCACTCCCACAGGCTCTTGTCTTAACGGCAATCGTCATCAGTTTCGGTGTGACTGCATTTTTCCTCGTGCTCGCCTACCGGGCCTATCAAGAACTGGGTACAGACAATCTCGAGGAAATGAAAGGAACCGATACGCATGATTAATTTACCGTTATTACCGATTTTGATTCCACTGATCACCGGTGTCATCTTGATGTTGTTCCCGGATCGACTGCGCCTACAACGGACGCTCTCTTTTGGCTCAACCCTCGTGACCATCGCTGCGGCCGCTTATCTGATTTACAGTGTCCGGCAGCAAGGGATTTTGACGGTGACGCTTGGCAGTTGGCCGGCACCATTTGGCATCACCCTTGTCTCTGACATGTTATCCGCCCTGCTTGTCTTTACGACTAGCCTGCTTGTCTTTTTTGTCGTCTGGTATTCCATCTATTACCTGTCCGATTTACATCAACGTTTTTATTACTACATCGCCGTCCAATTTTTACTCGTCGGGGTCAATGGTGCCTTTACGACAGGTGATATTTTTAACATGTTCGTCTTTTTTGAAGTCTTCTTGATCTCGTCTTACGTCTTGATTGTACTGGGAGGAAAACCGGCTCAGTTACGCGAATCGTTGAAGTATCTCTTGATCAACGTCATCTCATCCGCCTTGTTCGTCATGACCGTCGCCTTTTTATACGGTGTCATCGGTTCACTGAGCATGGCCGACATCTCGCAAAAGATCACGGAAATCGATCAACCTGGTATTCTCAGTGTCATCGCGATTCTGTTCTTGATTGTCTTCGGTTTAAAGGGAGCCATCTTTCCCTTGTATTTTTGGCTTCCTGGTTCCTACCAAGTGCCTCCAACGCCCGTCCTCGCTTTATTCGGGGCACTGTTGACGAAAGTTGGAGTCTACGGGATCTTGCGGACGTACAGTCTGTTTTTCTCCCATCAGCCTGAATTCACGCATCAGATTCTCGGTTGGCTTGCGCTTGCAACGATTCTGATTGGAGTGATTGGTGCCCTCGCAACCCGAGACGTCAAACAGATCTTAATCTACAACATCATCGTAGCTGTCGGCGTCATTTTATATGGCGTATCCGTCATGACGCGGCAGTCGCTCGAAGGTGCTGTCTTTTACCTGATCCATGACATGCTGATCAAGGCAGCTTTGTTCTTATTGATTGGCGTCATGATTGGAATTGCCGGATCCAGTAAGTTGAAGGATATGGGCGGTATGATCAAAGACTATCCGTTGCTCGGTTGGACGTATTTCATCGCCGCGTTGTCTCTGGCTGGCATTCCGCCACTGAGTGGTTTCATCGGAAAGCTTCTCATCGTCCGAGGTGGCTTTGAGGCCGGAGACCTTGTCGGACCGTTCATCGTCTTGATTTCGAGTTTACTTGTTCTCTATTCCGTCATGCAAATCTTCATTCGCGGATTTTGGGGAACACCAAAGACCTACACCGGACCGAAACGCCACCTGCTCAAACAATTGATGACACCAGCGATTTTACTCGTCGCCATTACGGTCGTGTATGGTGTAGGCGCTGAAGCGGTTCGTCCGTTTATTTCTCAAGCGGTCGATCCACTTGTCGATCCGTCGATTTATATCCAAGCTGTCTTGAAGGGAGATTAATCAATGCCATTCCAGTTATTACTCAATATCTTGTTGGCATTTCTCTGGATGTTTCTCGCCAACTCCTTTTCTACTTCATCGTTCATCATCGGCTATCTGTTAGGTTTGCTTGCGATGTTTGCCATGCGCCGGGGATTCAGCAACCGTTTTTATCTCGGACCGTTCATCGCGCTGATCCGTTTGTTTTTCCGGTTTTTATACGAGCTGGTCGTCGCGAATCTCGAAGTCTTGTCGATCATCCTCAAACCAAAACTTGATATCAAACCGGGTATCTTCGCGTATGAGACGGCACTCGAGCATAATTGGCAAGTCACCTTGCTATCGATGCTGATCACGTTGACACCCGGGACACTCGTCGTCGATATTTCAGACGACAATAAAACACTTTATATCCATGCCCTGCACATGCCAGAAGCGGATGAAGCCGTCTCCTCCATCCGGAACAGTTTTGAAAAAGCTATTTTGGAGGTGAGTCGATAATGCTAGAGACGATTTTATTCATCGCTTTAGGTGGTGTCTTCTTATCGATGCTTGGCTTATTTTACCGGGTCATTAAAGGACCTTCAGTCGCCGACCGGGTCATTGCCCTGGATTCAATCGGTATCAGTCTGATTTCTGTCGTCGGATTGGTATCCATCATTCTCCGGACAAGTGACTATCTCGAAGTCATCTTGTTGATCGGAATCTTAGCGTTCATCGGTACTGTCGCCTTCTCTAAATTCATTGAGAAAGGAGAGATCATCGAACGTGATCGCAATCAGTGATATCTTTGTAGCCGCCTTTGCCTTGATCGGGACTTTTTTCAGTCTTGTAACTGCACTGGGTCTCATTCGGCTACCCGACTTATATACCCGTGCCCATGCCGCATCCAAAAGTGCGACGCTTGGGGTGATGAGTATCCTGATCAGTGTCATCATTTATTTTGTCGCTGAAGACGGTTTCTTCTCGTCCCGCGTCTTACTTGGTATTTTTTTTGTATTGATTACCGCCCCGATTGGTGGCCATTTAATTGCGCGTGCTGCCTATTATAGCGATGTTCCCTTATGGAAGGGATCCGTCCAAGATGATTTGGCGAAAAACCCGGAACACGTCAATCCTAAAAAACGATCGACCCGAAAATAAACAATCGAAAAAGACATCATCTTCCGAATGGGTTCGGAAAAGATGATGTCTTTTTTGTCTCGTTCACCTTACTTCTCATGAATGAACGGACGACGGTGATGAGGAAAACAAAAGTGTCAACTCGTCCTTGTTCTCAACGAGTTCCGCTAATGTATGCTGTTCAAGTTCTTTTAAAAAGGCACGTAAAGCTCGCCCGAGAATCCCTTTTAAGTGACAGCCTGGTTCAATCACACATCGACCTTCCGCTGAAAAACAGTCGACGATTTCCATCGGTTCCATTTCACGGACGACTTGTCCGATGTTGATGTCTGCCGGGTCCTTCGCGAGTCGCAGTCCACCCGTTCGTCCGCGTGTTGACTCGACATAACCGAGTTTTGTCAACTGTTGGGTCACTTTCATCAAATGATTCGATGAAATACCATAATGATTGGCAATCGTCGGCATCGGTGTTATTTCTTCCCGATGAAGACCTAAATAAATCAGGACACGTAATCCGTAATCCGTATATTGTGTGATTCGCATGTCGTTCCTCTCCATTCCCTGTTCATGAAGCTCTCTATCAGCTTTGTTCAACGCTCCTGTTTCATCGTAGCATGTCCGGTATCAATCGAACACACATTGTGTGCTCTTAAAATCTTTCATTGAAGTATACGTAACCAATGAAGCCTTGGATTTCATTTCAACAAAAAAAGTCAGCATTCCTAAAAAGGAAACTGACTTTTAAACGATTCATTTCTTTTTCATGTCATGTAATACTTCGTTGAAACGATCCGCATAGTTCGTAAAAACTCCCGTCACTCCATAATCGAGCATCCGTTCCATGTCGACTTTCTCGTTCACCGTGTAGGGGTGAAGCAACAGACCACGTTCCCGAATCATTGCCGTATTTTCGCGCGTCAGTCCTTTAAATGAGGGACCGAGTCCGACTGCGTATGTCTGAATTTCGTCAAGTGCCTCAGGCGTGATTGATTGGACTGTTGGTGCTTCCATCAGCTGGACGAGTGGAAAACCTTCATCAAGTGCTTTAACTTTTAATAGACTTGCTTGACTGAACGATTGAATCATGACTTGTCCCGGTTTAACACGGTCGCTGGATAGACCATGACCTTTTAATGTTTTCAGTAGTTTTTCTTCCATTCCCGGGTAAACTTCAGGTGATTTTGTTTCAATATAATAGTTCGCATGTTTGCCATATTTATCAAAAATTTCATCGAGTGTCGGAACTTGGAGTCCCTTATATTCAGCCTTCGCATATTCAGGATTCGCTGTATTGAACCAGCTCCCCGCATCGAGGCGTTTGATTTCAGCTAATGTCTTGTCTTTGACGGCACCTGTTCCGTTTGTCGTCCGATCGACCGTCTCATCGTGCATTGCAATCAATTGACCATCCTTCGTCATCTGCAAATCGATTTCGATGTAGTCGGCTTTTAATTTTTTATGACTCAGTTGATACGCCGTCATCGTATGTTCAGGTGCATACCCGGAAGCACCTCGGTGGGCAATGTTAACGACACGATTTGGGTCGAGTAGATCATGTTTTGCATGTGCCGAAGCGTCGATACTCCCGATACTAGTTGCGGCTATTGCTCCTGTAAGTACGGTAACGCCAATCTGTTTCATCATGTTGTATTTCCCCCTTAAAAGTAACTTACAAACTGAATCTTACGTGACGACTGTGAAGGAAACATATAGTTGAGGTGAAGAAGTTTTTAGAATCGATGACAGACTTGTAACCAAACGGATCACCTGCTTATCTGAAAAGACGAAAAGAGGCGTTCTCCCTATCGTAGGAAGAACGCCTCTGTCTCAAATCGACTTATGCTTCAAATATCAATGACTCTGGATCTTCTAACAAATCCTTGATGTGTTTTAGGAATGTCACGGCTTCTTTGCCGTCCACGATACGGTGATCGTAGGAGAGCGCCACATACATCATCGGACGATTTGCCATTCGTTCGGCGTCGATTGCAACAGGACGAAGATTAATCGCATGCATCCCGAGAATCGCGACTTGCGGTCCATTGAGGATCGGCGTCGACATCAACGAACCAAACGTCCCACCGTTTGTGATCGTAAACGTACCACCCGTCAAATCCGATAGTCCCAGTTTATTGTCACGTGCTTTGACGGCTAAACTGATGATGTCCTTTTCGATTTCACCAAAGTTCTTTTTGTCCGCGTCACGGACGACCGGAACGACTAATCCGTCTGGTGCCGATACGGCAATCCCGATATCATAGAACTTCTTAAGAACGATTTCATCCCCTTGAATTTCGGCATTCAAGTACGGCATCTTTTTCAGTGCCGCGACCGCTGCTTTCGTAAAGAACGACATGAAACCAAGCTTGACTTCGTTGTCCTTGACGAATTTTTCCTGACGGCGTTTACGTAAGGACATGACGGCAGACATATCAATTTCATTGAACGTCGTGAGCATCGCAGCCGTTTGCTGGACTTCTACTAAACGATTGGCAATCGTTTTACGACGACGAGACATCTTGATCCGCTCTTCCGGTTTTCCTGATGCCGCTTGCGTAGTTGGTGCAGGCGCTGGTGGAGGAGTCGGTTTCGCTTGTTCACGTGGAGCGACTTCGAACGTCGCGACATCCTGGACACGAATCCGGCCAAGCGGATCTTGTGTTGCAACTTGCGATAGATCAATTCCTTTTTCACGTGCCAACTTTCGAGCGGCAGGTGACGCAATCGGACGATCCGCGAGGGACGTTTTTTCTGTCGCCGCAACGGCTGCTGGTTGCTCTTTTTTCGGTTGCTCCGCAACGGGAACTTTTGCCTGCTCTGTTGGTTGTTTGGTTTCTACTTGTGCAGGTGCTGCTTCTCCACCTGCCGTAATGATCGCAATCGTTTCACCGACACGCACGGTGTCTCCTTCAGCAGCCATGACCTCCGATAAAATCCCAGCCTCGTCGGATGGTACTTCAATGTTGACTTTATCCGTTTCTAGTTCAACAATCGCTTCTCCTTTTTCCACTTGTTCACCCGGTTGTTTTAACCATGATGCAATCGTTCCTTCTGTAATCGACTCTGCAAGTTCTGGCACTTTGATTTCCATGTTCATTCGTCCCCCTAAGACTCTTTTCGTGTTTGACCCCAAATCAGATGATACTTAGACATTCGTTTCAGAAGTAGTTGGTGTAGTCGGCTCTTCGACAGTCTGTCGCGTCAAAGCTTCTGTCAAGATTCGCGCTTGCTCGACCTTGTGTCCTGTCGGGTCACCTTCCGCCGTACTTGAACGTCGGCGACGACCGATGTAGCGGACCTGTGTGATACCGTTGATTGCGACTGACTCGAGACGCGGTTCGATATATGTCCAAGCGCCCATGTTTTTTGGTTCTTCTTGAACCCAAACGAATTCCGTGACCTGCGGGAAACGTTCCAACAAGGCTTTTAACTGTTTTGCCGGGAATGGATAAATCTCTTCAATCCGGACGATGTGTAACCAGTTGAAGTCGTCATCAGATTTCGAGACTGCTTCTGCTAGATCAATCGCCACTTTTCCACTGCAGAACACGATCCGTTCGACCTGCTCCGGTGATTGACCAAGCCCCGCCTGTTCAACGATCCGTTTGAAGGAACCGTCTGTCAGCTCCGATAAATCCGATGTGGCTAACGGATGTCGTAATAAACTTTTGGGTGTCATCACGACGAGCGGACGGACTTCGTCTTTTCCAAGAATTGCTGCTTGGCGACGGAGTAAGTGGAAATACTGTGCAGCACTCGAGACGTTGGCCACTGTCCAGTTTTTCTCACCGGACAACGATAGGAATCGTTCTAAACGTGCACTTGAGTGTTCCGGTCCTTGACCTTCATATCCGTGCGGTAACAACATGACGAGGCCGGATGTTTGACCCCATTTCGCTCGACTGGCGGAGATGAATTGATCAAAGATGACCTGACCGGAGTTCGCGAAATCCCCGTACTGGGCTTCCCACAAGACAAGTGTTTCTGGCGCAAATACGTTATAGCCATATTCAAAACCGAGAACACCTGCTTCGGATAACGGGCTATTGTAGACAGCAAATGACGCTGTTGCAGATTTTAAGCTGTGCATCGGCGAAAAGGCTTTGCCTGTCTTGACATCATTTAAGTTGATGTTCCGCTGGGCAAACGTTCCCCGCTCTGAATCCTGACCACTCAAACGAATCGGCGTCCCGTCCGAGAGAATCGAAGCGAAGGCTAACGTTTCCGCATGGCCCCAATCGATTCCATTTTTCGTCGTCAAGGCATCCGTCCGGCGTTTCAAGACTTTTTCAAGTTTATGGAACACGCTGAATCCGCTTGGCCATTCGAGCAACTGTTCGTTATACGCTATCAGTTTTTCAACTGCAACACCTGTCTCGATCGTCGGAACTCCTTTGAAGACGACATCTGGCATCACACCACCGTATTCTTTTTCAACGTTCGGCACTTTTTCACGTGCTGCTTTCATCATGTCATTGATGTCTGTTTCAATCGTCGTGATGTCTTCTTTGGTGACATCGCCTTGTTCGACAAGCTGGTTGGCGTATAACACACGTGCCGAGTCATGTTTATGAATCAACTCATATAAGACCGGGTTCGTGTTCATCGGCTCATCCATCTCGTTATGCCCGAATCGACGATAACCGATGAGATCGATCAAAATATCCTTCTGGAAGGTAGCCCGGTATTCACTCGCAAGTAAGGCGACTGCCAGACAGCTTTCCGGTTCATCTGCATTGACATGGAAAATCGGGATTTCGTATCCTTTCGCCAAATCACTCGAGTAGCGTGTCGAACGTGAATCCGTCGGTTCAGTCGTAAAGCCAATCGTATTATTGGCAATGATATGAATCGTTCCACCCGTGTTGTACCCTTTCAAGTTCGTCAGGTTCAATGTCTCAGCGACGATTCCTTGTCCCGGGAAGGCTGCATCCCCATGAATCAAGATGGCGGCTGCCTTGCCTTGTTCTTGGCGTGGTGCCCCTTTTTGGGAACGATCATCTTGTGCTGCCCGTGTAAAACCTTCGACGACAGGATCAACAAACTCGAGGTGTGATGGATTGTTCGCAAGCGTCATGCGGACGTTACTCGACTGCTGTTCCATTTTCCGATTCAACCCTAAATGATACTTGACGTCTCCTGTCCAACCGTACGTAATGCCAATGGATCCTTCTGACGGGACCAGGTCATGGTTTGGTGCATGTTGAAACTCCGCGAAGATCATTTCATACGGTTTGCCTAAGACATGCGCCAAGACGTTTAATCTTCCCCGGTGTGCCATGCCGATATTGATCGTTTCCGAACCATTCGCAATCAAATGACCCACGATCGTATCGAGCAACGGTACCATCGCGTCTAAACCTTCGATTGAAAATCGTTTTTGTCCGACATATGTTTTATGCAAATATTTTTCAAAAAGATCCGTCTCAGCTAGGCGTTTGAACAATTGTTTTTTCTGATCGACTGACAATGTGGCCGTCAGCGCCCCTTGTTCAATTTTTTGCCGTAACCATTTTTTTTCATCCAAATCATCGACATGTTGGAACTCGACTGCTGCCGCTCCCGTGTATTGTGCTTTTAAATGTTCGATTCCTTCAAAAGCATCCGCCAGATGTACTGGTGGATCGGGACAAACGAGTGTCACCGGCATGCCACGTAAATCAGCTTCCGTCAGTCCGAATTGACGAAGTTCGAATAATTCCATCTCCCGCGGATGGTCTTTTAATGGATAGATGTCAGCAGCTAAATGACCTTTTGCACGAATTTGATCCGCTAATCGGCTGGCCGCCAAATATTTTTCGAAATCACCCGTCTCGACCGTTTGTTGAACGACTGGTTCAGCGACTGGCGCCCCATTTTTCTCGAAGTAACTCCGTGTCTCCTCGTCAACCGAAGAAGCATCTTCTAGAAAACGTTCATACAATTCGATGATGTACCCAAGATTGGGTCCATAAAATGTTTGTTGTTCCTGTTCCCGGCTTGCCATGTACGGTTCCCCCCGTTTCATTCATTTCACCTTCGTACTGACGTATCAGTACATTTCCAACCCTCTGCCTGTTAGCGCTTTCAAATAAAATGACATAAAAAGTCGACCATCGTTACGTTCCTCCATCAACTGGCGAATGTAACCATGACGAAGGCCTATATGTCAAAAGTGTTTGCCTTAGTTATTATATTACTACTTCTTTTAGGTCAGTGCGTTTCGAATTCCCAATTTCTCAGTCGTAAACGTATAAGTTTTTCTTATGACTGTACCCTTTGTTCTTTATGAATCAAACGTTTCTAAGGAGAAAAGGACTTTCCACCTAAAAAAATCAAGTTTGCTTCCCTCCAAAAAGGCAAGAAAACTTGATGGCTGTCTTTTACAAAATCTTACTTAAAAATGACTGCGTCCGTTCGTGTTGTGGAGCATCAAACAATAAGCTCGGAATATTTTCTTCAACGATAAACCCACCATCCATGAACAACACACGATCCCCCACTTCGCGCGCAAATCCCATTTCATGGGTGACGACGATCATCGTCATCCCTTCAAGTGCCAACTGTTTCATGACTGCCAGTACATCCCCGACCATCTCTGGGTCGAGCGCTGAAGTGGGTTCGTCAAACAACATGATTTTCGGATTCATCGCTAGGGCGCGGGCAATCGCGACCCGTTGCTTTTGACCACCGGATAATTCGCCCGGATAGTTATCTGCTTTTTCCCGTAATCCGACCTTATCGAGTAATTCAAAAGCGCGTTGTTTAGCTTGATTTTTTTCTGTTTTTCGAACTTTCATCGGTGCAAGGGTCACGTTTTCGAGCACCGTCTTATGCGGAAATAAGTTGAAGTGTTGGAATACCATTCCGACTTCTTCCCGGACTTTATTGATATCCACTTTCGGATCCGTGATATCGTGCGTATCGATGACGACCGTTCCGCCGGTAATGTCTTCCAACCGATTTAAACAGCGTAGAAACGTACTTTTCCCGGATCCTGAAGGTCCGATGACACACACCACTTCTTTTTCCTTGATGTCAACGGAAATATCCTTGAGCACTTCGTTTGCACCAAATGATTTTTTTAATTGTTTCACTTCAATGATACTCATCGCAGCGTAAACCTCCGTTCCAAGAATTTCGCTAACAGTGAAAGGAGATAGATGACAACAAAATACATCAGACCAACGACGGTCCAGACAATGAACGGTTCAAACGTCGTCGCCTGTTGGACTTGTCCTTGCTGTGTCAAATCCGCGATTCCGATGATCGACAACAAGGATGTATCTTTCAAGCTGATGATCGATTGATTCGTGATTGTCGGTAACATCCGCCGAAAGGCTTGCGGTAAGATGATTTGTGTCATCGTTTGCCGACCTGTCATCCCAAGCGACCGGGCTGCTTCCGTTTGCCCTTTATCGATCGATTGGATTCCGGCTCGGATGATTTCAGCAAAATACGCTCCGGCATTGATCGCAACGGTCAAAATACCGGCATACATCCGGTCCATCGATAACCATTCAAGCGAATTGAGTCCAAAATAGATGAAGAACAGCTGGACGATGAACGGTGTTCCTCGAATGACATCGATGTAGACGATGGCGATTCCATTTAAAATCTTAAGCGGTGACAAACGCATCAAGGCGACAATCAAGCCGATTAAAAACCCGGCAATGACCGCGATGATGAAAATATAGAGGGTGATCTGTAATCCTTCCAAGAAAAACGGAAACGCCGTTTTTGCGACTTCCATCAGTGACTCAACTCCCTTGTCCTTCGTTCAGATGGCTTACTTTAAATACGTGTCGACGATTTTGTCATATTCGCCACTTTCTTTCAGGTTAGCGAGTCCTTTGTTGATTTTTTTCATCAACTCTTCGTTTTTCCCTTTTAAGACAGCAATTCCATAGTTATCGCCATTCAGCCGATCGCCAACTAATTTCAGACCTAAGTTTTGTTGTTTGTTCGCATACGAAATGACAGGGTAGTCTTCGATCAACGCAGCAGCGTTTCCGTTTTTGACTTCTTGGAACATCGCTGGGCTATCATTGAATTGGGTAACCGTGATGCCTAATTTATCCGCATTATCCGTCGCGTATTTGGCACCTGTCGTTCCTTTCTTGACAGCTACTTTCTCACCCTTCAGATCATCCACTGATTTAATGTTGTTGTCGTCTTCCTTGACGACTAAAATCAAGCCCGCTTCAAAATAAGGATCCGAAAACGTGACGACTTTTTTCCGTTCCGGTGTGATACTCATGCCGGCAATTGCTACGTCCAGTTGATTCGCTTGGAGTGCTGGGATGATCCCACTGAAATCCATTGCTTCGAACTGAATCTTGAAATCCTGGTCTTTGGCAATCGCTTTGATCAAGTCGATGTCAATCCCTTTGTACGTATCCCCGTCTTTGTACTCAAACGGTGGATACGTGACATCGATTCCGACCTTGTAGGTCTTATCTTTTGATGTCTCATCCTCCGAACCGATACTGCACGCACTTAATACCAACAAACAGCTGATCAATAAAAATAAAACCGATAAATGCTTTTTCATATTGTTACTCCTCTCTTGTCTTGAAAACAGACACCTTCTTCATCTATTTTCCTCAAAATCACTTTTCTTAACACGTATTTTATCAGAAAAATGCAAATTTTACGAATAAACTTCCTAATGTCATTAATTAAATACTTTCTAAAAAAAATAAAAGCACCCTTTTATAAAGGATGCTTTTATCACTAACATGAAATGCCGCCGAGAGGACTTGAACCTCCACGGTGTTGCCACCACTAGATTCTGAGTCTAGCGCGTCTACCAGTTCCGCCACGACGACTTCTATTTATGTTATCAGAATACTAAATAGATATTTTATTGTCAACGGTTTCAGAATACTTTTCATTGTATTTCTCAAGCCTCGGTCAGAATACGACGGACAAACCGTTCGACGACGGTATCATAGGTGTCCGGATCTTCGAAATAAGCCATCGCGTGAGAGGCGTTCGGAATGACAACCAGTTCCTTTTCAGTCGGGCACGCTTCATATAATTCATAGACCATCGAAGTCGGGACAAATGTATCGGCTCCGCCATGTAAAAATAAAATCGGGACCGTTGCCCGCTTCACTTGTTTTAATGCCGATGCCTCACTGAAGAAATAACCCGCCTTGAGTTTCGTCAAGACACTGGTCATGGCCAAAAACGGGAAATGCGGCAGACGATACATCCGTTTCATTTGATAGGCGAGGACGGCATTGACGGATGTATAGGCACAGTCCGAGATGATGCCTTTGATTTGCGCAGGTAGAACTTCCCCACTTGTCATCAAAACGGTGGCTCCTCCCATGGAAACACCATGTAAAAAGATTGCGCTGTCTTGACCAAGTCGCTCAATCAAATACTCCGTCCAACACAGACAGTCTTCCCGATCATGCCAGCCGAAGCCGATGTAATGTCCCTCACTCTTACCATGTCCACGATTATCCGGCATCATCACATGAAATCCTGCTTGATGGTACAGATACGCAAAACCTGCTAAATCCGTCCCGACACCGCCATATCCGTGAACTAAGATGACCGTCCGGTTCGACGGAACGAGTGGTGGTAAATAATGTCCCCGTAATGTCAGACCATCCCGTGCCTGGACTTCAATCTGTTCCAAAGGCTGTTCCTTGATCCATGTCTGCCCCGGCTGCATCAAGCGGACCATTTCATCACTCAAGTCCCGATTGTTCGTCAAGAATGGTTTCGGATGTGTTGCGATCGCCATTTCATAAAAATAATAGCTTGCTGCAAGCATGCCCGATCCAAGCACACCTAATCCGATTTTCGTTCGTTTTCGCATCACTTCTACACTCCCCGTCACCGCTCATAAATCGATTTGTAATTGTGCCGAGGATTCAGAATCTTCCTCTTGTAACACCTGTTGGCGCAGACGATGTTCTTGTTGCGCTTTTCGGTACGCAAACTCTTGAATGAGCTCTTGTCCGGAAAAACCTTCTTCGACGATAGCCGACAACAGATCCGTTTCCGTCGTCACCATCTCCTGTGGATTACGAATGATCAACACTTCACCCACTTGTGCTAACATCAGTTCATCCTTCAATTGTAACGCATCGTAAAATGGTTCAGGTAATGTCATGCGGCGTGTCTCGGGATTGATATGAATCCGTTTATAGGCCGCTAACGATTGAAAATTTCGACTGGCCATCTTTGCCCTCCTCTTCCAGATCAACGGAATGTCATGTCTAATCTGGAATCTTTTCCTTGAATCCGTATCGTCGCCAGTGCCCCGTTCACGAGAGTCAGCTGTGGGGGTTGATGACCGATATCGAGATCATAAAAAATCGGTACCCCTGTCTTTTCACTGAGCGTTTCATAGACGTCAAGCAACGTACAGTCCTCGACAGTTTGACCCGCTGCCGTCCGGCCAAACAGGATACCTGACGCCTGATCGAACCATCCTGCCAACACCATCTGCATCAGCGAACGATGGATATCCGTCGCGCTGGCTTGCGATGCTTCGAAATACCAAAGGATTGGTTCCTGGTCAATCTGGGTTTGCCAAAACTTCCTGACATCTCCATACGGCGTCCCGGCCAAGTGACGAATCGTCTCGAGGCACCCCCCGAGCAGTCGTCCTGTTGCTTCGGAACGTGTCTGATCCAATGCTTTCCACTGCGTCTCAGCATCTACATGGTACATGTACCGTGCGGGACGTTCTGCATGATTCCACTTCGTTTGATAAGAAGTCGACGTCCACTGCGTGACCGTTCCACCAGTTGGTGTCGCGAGCACACGGCGCCAGGCTGTCGTCGTCTCATCCCACTCTTCACTCCGCATCTCAAGAAAACTCGGACCATGTGCCGTAGCGATACCCGATTTGACGGTAATCGCAAACAACAGCGTACTGATATCAGAATACCCAAGAATCCATTTTTCCGGTAGCTGCGCAAAATCCAGATACGGTAATACGTCGATGGCGCGTTCTCCTCCGAACGGTGGGATGATGGCATCGATTTCCGGATTTCGTAACATGTGATTCAATTCGTCGGCTCGTGTTTCGGCAGAGGCACTTTGCGCTTTTTCTTGTGCCCAAACCGTTTGTCCGATTTCGACAGCCATTTGCCGATCCTGTAAACGAAGGGTGGCTTCTTCTAGTAATGGGTGCAGTGCTTCTGGCAATCCGGAAGACGGGGCGGTCACTCCAATCGTTTGTC
Organism: Exiguobacterium sp. s128; assembly: GCF_018618815.1. NCBI lineage: Bacteria > Bacillati > Bacillota > Bacilli > Caryophanales > Exiguobacterium > Exiguobacterium sp. s128. The sequence goes on from NZ_JACSMT010000030.1 coordinate 17,695, forward strand.
CCGTCCAACCTAAAAAAGGATATCGCATGTCCTAACCTCCTCTGTAGTCATTTTTACTGTTGTTCGGCCGTTCGAACGAAGTCGCCGATTTGTTCCATTTTTCGCTTAAACGGTTCAATCGGGACGATGCGAGCTTCTCGATGGACTTCCTTTCCGTTGACGAACAACAATAAAGTAGGGGCCGTAAAGACAGAAAATTCCCCGACGATTTGAGGCACATCACCCAAATCGACACGACCCGCTTGAAATTCAGGATGGTTTGCCAAGATCGGCTCGATTTGAGGAAATAACGAGGCACAGACGGCACAATCTGGACTAGATATGTACAAAAAACTAGCCGGTTGTCCGAGATAGAATGCTCTGACCGACTCAATCGATTTTAATTCACGGAATATCTCCATGACGGGTGACCTCCTTTTTGCTGAAATATCTTTTAATTATAACGTGTTACAGGTAATAAACAACAGATGGCTCTCAACTCTGATTTTTCTAGACAGCAAACAACACCTCGAAGCCAAACGCTTCAGCACGAGCCGCTGAGGAGTTTGGTTCGGGTGTTGAATCATCGCCCTTTATTTTTTAGCAGATGATGCCAGTTCTGCATATTCATCCGGAGTAAAGGCACGAGAACGTGTCAAAAACCTTTTCCCTTCGACACCTTCTAGTGAAAACATGCCTCCTCTTCCGTTGACGACATCAATGATCAGTTGCGTATGTTTCCAGTATTCATATTGATCTTCATGAATATAAAACGGACAGCCACCAATCGTCCCAATCCATAAATCATGATCTCCTAAAAATAAATCCCCTTCTGCAAAACACATCGGGGAGCTTCCGTCACAACAGCCACCTGATTGATGGAACATCAGCGGTCCGTGTTTCGCCTTCAGCAATTCAATCAATTCTAAACCAGCATCCGTCGCAAGCACACGTTCGACCACGTCGCCACACCCTTTCTTCAATTTAGAAGAAACCAAGTTTGTTTGGACTGTAACTGACCAGTAGATTTTTGGTCCGTTGGTAATGGTTGAGCATCATCTTATGGTTTTCGCGACCAATCCCAGACATCTTATACCCACCGAACGCAGCATGTGCTGGGTACTGATGGTAACAATTCGTCCAGACGCGTCCTGCCTCGATCGCCCGTCCGAACCGATAGGCTCTGTTCATGTCACGTGTCCAAACGCCGGCTCCTAGACCATACAACGTGTCATTCGCAATTTGTAAGGCTTCTTCTTCTGTCTTAAAGGTCGTGACCGATAGAACGGGACCAAAAATTTCTTCTTGGAAAATTCGCATCTTGTTATGCCCTTTAAAGATGGTGGGTTGGATATAGTACCCTTCCGCTAAATCCCCGTCGAGGTGGTTCCGTTCTCCTCCAATCAAACATTCTGCCCCTTCAGATTTTCCGATCTCGAGGTAGGAGAGAATTTTCTCCATCTGTTCGCTTGAAGCCTGAGCTCCCATCATGACATCTGCATCTAACGGATTTCCGAGTTTGATTGCCTTGACACGTTCAAGCACCCGCTCCATAAACGGTTCATAAATCGACTCCTCAATCAATGCCCGAGACGGACACGTACAGACTTCACCCTGATTCAAGGCAAACATCAATAATCCTTCAATCGCTTTATCGAAGAAGGCATCATCCGCCTCCATGATGTCAGCGAAGAAGATATTCGGTGATTTCCCTCCTAACTCGAGCGTGACAGGAATGATGTTTTGAGAGGCATATTGCATGATGAGTCGTCCCGTCGTCGTTTCTCCCGTAAAAGCAATTTTCGCGATCCGTTTACTCGAAGCAAGGGGTTTCCCTGTTTCGAGTCCAAATCCATTAACGATATTCAAGACACCTGGTGGCAATAAGTCTTCAATCAATTCCATCAACAACATGATGCTAGCCGGCGTCTGTTCCGCTGGTTTTAAGACCACACAGTTCCCCGCCGCGAGTGCTGGTGCCAGTTTCCAGACTGCCATCAGAATCGGGAAGTTCCATGGAATGATTTGACCGACGACACCGAGCGGCTCATGGAAATGATAAGCGACCGTATCATTATCCAACTCACCAATCGATCCTTCCTGAGCGCGAATGACACCTGCAAAATAGCGGAAATGGTCAATCGCTAGTGGTAAGTCGGCATTTAATGTTTCCCGAACCGCCTTTCCATTTTCGAGTGTTTCCGCATACGCTAACATCTCTAAATTTTCTTCCATCCGATTCGCGATTTTATTTAAGACATTGGAACGTTCTGCAACAGATGTTTTTCCCCAAGCGTCTTTTGCTGCATGGGCTGCATCAAGTGCAAGTTCAACATCTTCTTTTCCAGAACGCGCGACTTGGCATAACACTTTGCCTGTGATCGGCGTGATGTTATCAAAGTATTCGCCTCCGACGGGTGCTGTCCACTTTCCGTTGATGAAGTTTTCATACCGATCCTTGTATTGTACCTTCGACCCTTGCGTGTTTGGAATCTCATAAATCATGCTACTGTTCCTCCTTCAAAATAAAATGGCCAAGCGGCGAGAAGTAATTCCATGTATGCGCTTTCATTTTTTTCGTATGTGAAATGACCTCTCTTGTCTATCCTACCAATTTTTCGTAAAAAGTCAAAATTTTCCGACATTATCAAATATCTTTAAAATTAAAAACCGTTCACCACCTGAGGATGAACGGTTTTTAATGCTGATTGGCTTAACGGGTCGGGTCGATGCCATCCTCTTTATCAGAAGGTGTATCCGAATTTCCGAATTCACTGACTTTGCTGAAGCCATCCGTTGTACCATCAATATCCTTCCCTGTTGCCGTGACCGATGGATCAAGAACATCTTCTTCACTCGGACGCGACATCGGATCGTTGCCTTCGCGTTCTGCTTCTTCTTTTGCGTGTTCGATACAAAGGAGCGTCTCTGGGATGATATCCAGACGATCGAGTTCGATCTCTTTTCCGCAAACCTTACAGACGCCATACGTTCCATTGTCAATTGCTTGCAATGCTAGATCCACGTCGGATAACATGTCTTCCTGCATATCTGTCATGGCTTGATCGCGTTCACGTAAAAACAACTCGTCCCCCGAATCACCCGGGTGGTTATCATAACTTGATAATTCGCCCGTATCGTAATCCACTTCTCGGTTTTCGATATTCGTTTCTGTTTTTTCTTTTTCTTTAAGTAGACGTGTTTTAAAAGTCTCGATTTGTTTTTCTGATAACATCTTGTTCATCTCCAATTCTTTAGCTTCAACTTCTTCTCTAAAGGATTTAACCGAAATGAAACCATGTTAAACGTCAAAGACTCGTTCACGAACATTTATAGGAACGAATCGCTCCGTGTAAATCACAGATGACCGTCATGAATTCCTGACCGTCCTTAAAACAAATTTGATGGCTTCGTCCATTCTTCGAGGTGGAAATATCATCAATCCACAGACGATTCGCGTCGGCAGAAGATAACATCGCCACTTTATCACGGATGGAAAACAGATCGAACGGCAACAAATTCAGCGACTGGATCAATAGACCATGCTTGCGGAATAATGGATCCAATTGATAATGGGATAAGCTATACAAACTTTTTTCCGAACCGCCAATCAACAATTGAATCGAATGACAGGGTTCACGGCTATCAATCCGTTCTTTTTGTAAGATGATCTTCCCGTGCACCCCTGATCGATCAAAAATCTCTTGCATTTTTGATCGATCGATTCGGAGTGCGTCCGGTCTGACGTGGAGGACGAGGTGAGCAAACTCTGCAAAATCAGGTTTTCCGATTTCAAGCGGCGGGATATGCCGCACTTCTTCACGTTCAATCAATTCGATCAATCCACGTTCAATCGTCGCACAAACCGCTTCATCTGAATACAGACGAACATCAATGACATATTGATCAACGACCGTGTTCACTTCTAACGTGTACATGAGACTCTGATTTTTTTCCTGTTCCAACGTCAAACGATTAAAAATGAGTTGGTGTAACAGTTGAACGGGTGTATGCGATAAAAATTGACTGGTATAGACTAAGTGTTTTGTCGTGTTGGTACTGCCTGTTTTAGGTCGTGTACCTTTGCTCATATATACGTTCACTTTATAATTCAGCATAATTCCACCTTCTCTTGACTTGGAATCGGATGAGACATTAGTTCCGTTTCTATAGCGTACATCGCAAAGAAGTTAAAAAATATTCGATAACGAATATTCTAAATCTGTTATACACAAGCCAACTGATTTATGTTATAAAACTGGAAATCAACGTCGAGAAAATAGTTTTTTAACATTATGATCTAAATGATGATCAACTAAACTTTAGATCAAATTCGTAAAATCTAGATTACTGAAAATCGACCCATTTGCTTGTTTGACATCTTGAACTCCCCCTACGCTAGGACTTTGCCCTAAACGCTTAGAAGCGGAAGTATTCTCGCCTATTTTCAGATAAAAAAACGCCCGATTCCTCAACAAGAGGACCCGAACGTTTCCATCATCTTCATCCTGTTTTTTTTAGTGTCAGCAGATGGTGCTCGACCACTTCAGCAACTTCCCGTCCTTCACGGATCGCCCAGACGATTAAGGATTGTCCACGTCGAGCATCCCCTGCCGCGAATACACCGGGACGGTTTGTTGCATAGGCTGCTGCTTTAATTTTTCCATTTTCGCTATCAACCGCTAAGTGGCGCAAGACATCTTGTTCGACACCACTAAAGCCGATCGCAATCAACATCGTATCAACCGGGAAGTATTTTTCGGTCCCTGAAATGGCTCGGAATTCGATCCGACCATCTGGGTGACGGATTTTTTCGTTATGAATCGTCCAGACACCCGTTAATTGCCCGGAATCACCCGTCGTATACCGGTCAATCGCAATCAAATATTCACGGGGATCACGGCCGAATTGAACCAGTGCTTCCTCGTATCCATAATCAAGCGTATATAAGTTTGGTGTGTCGGGCCACATGTTTTCCGGTGAACGAACTTGGCCCGGCATCTCGTGTTTCCCAAACTGGACGACTGACCGGCATCCTTGACGAAGCGCCGTTGCTACACAATCGGCTCCCGTATCCCCACCCCCGATGACCAACACGTCTTTTCCCTTTGTGTCGTGAAGTGTTGTTAACGACTGCCCTGTCAACAGATGTCGCGTCACACTCGTCAAATAATCCATTGCATATCCGACACCACGACTTGGTACATCATGTAATTTTCTCGGTTCGGTCGCTCCGACACAAAGGATGACTGCATCGTACTCTGCCTCTAATTGATCCAGTGAAAGATCAAGACCAATCGTCACGCCGGTCCGAAAGCGGATTCCTTCTGTCTCCAGTAAACGGACACGTCGGGCGACGATCTCTTTCGACAACTTCATCGCCGGAATCCCGTACGTCAGCAATCCGCCAATCTGATCCTCCCGTTCGAAAACAGTGACCTGATGACCTGCCTGGTTCAATTGATCGGCTGCGGCTAAACCAGCTGGTCCAGAACCAACGATGGCAATCCGGTGTTGACTTCTGATTGCCGGGATACGTGGTTGGACCCATCCTTTTTCAAATCCGATATCGATGATCGTCCGTTCGATCTGCTTAATCGTAACGGCCGGTTCATTAATCGATAACGTACACGACCCTTCACACGGGGCAGGACACACCCGACCCGTGAACTCAGGAAAGTTATTGGTTTGTTGAAGCCGCCCCAGTGCCTCTTTGAAGTTTCCTTGTTCCACGAGGAGGTTCCACTCTGGAATCAGATTGTAGACGGGGCAACCGATTTTCACTTGACCGTACGTTTCCCCGACATGGCAAAAAGGTGTCCCGCAATCCATACAACGACTTGCTTGTTCTGACGCTTCCGCTTCTGTGAAGCGTTCTTTATATTCGTTAAAATCCCCGATTCGTTCACTACTATCCCGTTCCTGGCCGGACTGGCGAGGAACTGACATGAATTGATCCCGTCTATTCATTTTTTACCTCCTGTTCCGCGTCCGATATGCGTCTCAAACGCAAGTAACATCGCTTCTTCCGTATTGTGTCCTTGTTGTGCGTAATCTGCCATCAGTGTCGTCACCGCTTGATACGTCGTCGGTATGACACGGATGAACGAGCTGAGCACATGATCCCAGTTCGCAAGGACCGCATGACCTTGTTCGCTGTTCGTTCGCGCAACATGTCGTTCGATGAATGTTTTCAACCGGGTCGCTTCTTCCGGATCCGTGACAGCTCCCATCGTCACAAGTTCCAGATTGACCCGCGACCGAAAACGTCCTGGGTCTTTCGGCAAAACGTAAGCAACACCACCCGACATGCCGGCCGCAAAGTTCAGCCCGACATCCCCTAGAATGACGACACTGCCACCCGTCATATATTCAAGACCATGATTTCCGATTCCTTCGACGACTGCTGTCGCCCCGCTGTTTCGAACAGCAAACCGTTCACCGGCTTGACCGTTGATATAGAGTTCTCCGCTCGTCGCTCCATACAGGGCGACGTTTCCGATGATGACTTGATCCGAAGAAACAAAACTGGACCGAGGCTGTGGACGGACGGAAATGATTCCTCCCGATAACCCCTTGCCCACATAATCATTGGCATCACCGATGACTTGTAGCGTCATTCCCCGCGGCAAGTAGGCACCTAAGCTTTGACCCGCGGATCCGGTTAGGTTCAGCGTCAAACGATCAGCCGGAAGCCCCATCGCACCGTAGATTCTACTCAAACGTGCTCCCGTATTCGTTCCGATGGCACGGTCCGTATTGGTGATATCAAACGCATACGTCTGCCGTTCCGTGAAGGATTGATCCGTCACGAGTGGTTCCAACTCCCGTCCGTCAAACGATGCAGACAGATGATGCTGTTGATCCTGTCGTTTCGCCGCTTGATAGTCCGGCATGACGAACAGGCGGGACAAATCGAGACTCGCGGCTTTCCAGTGTGTCGTCAACCGATCGGAGGTTTGCAACAAATCCGTCCGACCCACGAGCTCTGACAAACTCCGGACACCGAGTTGAGCCAAATATTCACGTACTTCTTCCGCTACGAATTCCATGAAGTGCACGACATGATCCGCCGTTCCCGTAAACTTCTCACGTAATTTTGGATCTTGCGTCGCGACACCCACAGGACACGTATCCAGATGACAGGCACGCATCATGATACAACCGACGGCGATCAACGGGGCTGTCGCAAATCCATACTCATTCGCCCCTAACATTGCTGCAATCACGACATCGCGCCCGGTTAACAGTTTACCGTCTGTTTCCAAGACAACACGATCCCGAAGTCCGTTCAATGCAAGGGTTTGATGGGTCTCGGCTAAACCCAGTTCCCATGGTAAGCCGGTATGTTGAATGCTCGTTTTAGGTGACGCACCTGTTCCACCATCATGTCCACTGATGACGATGACATCGGCGAGCCCCTTCGCAACACCAGCTGCAATCGTCCCGACACCACCTTTGGCGACCAGTTTGACGCTGATCCGGGCGTGATCGTTCGCCCGTTTTAAGTCATGAATCAACTGCGCTAAGTCCTCAATCGAATAAATGTCATGATGTGGAGGCGGGGAAATCAAGCCGACGCCCGGCGTCGAGGCACGGACGCGCGCAATCCAGGGATACACCTTTTCACCAGGCAATTGACCCCCTTCACCTGGTTTCGCGCCCTGAGCCACCTTGATTTGTAATTCATCCGCATGGACGAGGTAATGGCTCGTCACTCCGAACCGACCAGATGCAATCTGTTTGATACGGCTCATCCGGGAATCACCATTGGCATCTCGTTCGTATCGTTCTTCTTCTTCCCCGCCTTCACCACTATTACTTTTCCCACCCAATCGGTTCATCGCGATCGCTAATGTCTCATGTGCCTCTTTCGACAACGATCCGTACGACATCGCTCCCGTCTTGAAGTGCTGGACGATGGTACTCACGGGTTCGACTTCATCGATCGGAATCGGTGCCGTCTCTTTGAACGTCATCAAATGACGTAAAAATGTCGCCGGTTCCTCTTGAATCTGAGCAGAATAGCGTTTAAACAAATCATATCGCCCAGTTCGACAAGCATGCTGTAATAAGTGAATCGTCGCCGGATTAAAGGCGTGATGTTCCCCGTCATGCCGATAACGGAACACGCTTCCCGACTCAAGATACGTCCGCTGAATACCTTCTTCATGCTGACGGACCGCTTCTTGTTCAATCAAATCAAGCGATAAACCATCTAACTGGGAAACGGTTCCCGTGAAATATCGATCGATGACCTGTTCTGAAATTCCGATGGCTTCGAAGATTTGCGCCCCACGGTAACTGAAGACGGTCGAAATCCCCATCTTGGACATGACTTTGACGACTCCCTCCGTCACGGCCGCTTGGTACCGTACTTCATAATCCGTCATCGTCTCACCTAGCGCATCCTGTAATGTCGCATACACCAAATATGGATGAACAGCATCGGCACCATAACCAATCAAGGCTGCAAAATGATGGACTTCGCGGACTTCGCCCCCTTCGATGATCAAACTGACTTTTGTTCGTAACCCTTGACGAATCAAATGATGATGGACCGCACTCGTCACAAGAAGAATCGGCATCGGGACCGCTCCCGGACGAACATTCCGATCGGACAGGATCAATAATTCACACCCGCTCTGAACAGCATGGACGGCCTGATCGAGTAAGTTCTCAAGGGCCTCTTCTAGCTGACCATCAAATAAGGTCGACAGTGTTTTTTGGACCAGTGTTGTTTGTTTTAATGCAGCTGCTTCAGTCGGTCGTAAAATCGGTGAAGCCAGACGGACCCGTCGGCAGTTTCGACGATTCGGTGTCAACAGTTCTCCCTGCTGACCGAGCCAGGTCATCGTCGAGGTGACAATCTGTTCCCGCAAGGCGTCAATCGGTGGATTCGTTACTTGCGCAAATAACTGTTTAAAATAGCGGAACAATGATTGTGGCCGTTCACTCAAGACCGCTAACGGGATGTCCGTTCCCATCGCTCCGAGCGGGTCTTTTTTCTCCACTACGAGTGGAATCAAATACTGATCAATATCTTCACGCGTATAACCAAATAAGCGCTGTAAAGTGCCTACATCGTCGACTTCTTCTGAAGAAACGGTCGTCGATAACGAAATCCGTTCTTCTGCCAACCATTCCGCATACGGATGGCGCATCGCGAGCTCCCGTTTGACTTCTTCATCTGAAATCAATTGTCCGGAAGCAAAATCAAGTAATAACAATTCTCCAGGAATGAGCCGTCGTTTAAATAAGATGTCACTTTCCGCGACCGGTAGCACACCGGACTCAGAAGATAACATGAAATGACCATCACGCATCATCATGTAACGCGCCGGTCGTAAGCCGTTTCGATCAAGCGTCGCTCCGATTTGCTTTCCGTTTGTAAAGACAATCGCTGACGGACCATCCCACGGTTCCATCATGCTACTGTGGTATTCGTAATAGGCCCGTTTTGCCGGACGAACCTCTGCATGCTCAAACGGCTCCGGTACGAGCATCAATGCCGTCTCTGCTAACGTCAGACCGGACAAGTATAAAAACTCGAAAGCATTGTCGAGCATCGATGAATCGCTACCTGACTCATCGAGAATCGGTAAGACGTCTTCCGCCCGGCGACCATACGTCGTTTTTGCCAAACTATTTTCACGGCTCCGCATGGCTCGGATATTCCCTTGTAACGTATTGATTTCTCCATTGTGAATCAAATAACGATTTGGATGGGCACGTTTCCAGCTCGGAAACGTATTTGTGCTAAAGCGCGAGTGAACAATCGCAAAACCGGACTGATACCGTTCGTCTCGAAGATCATCAAAGTACAACCCGAGTTGATCGGTCGTTACCAACCCTTTATAGACAATCGTTTCGCTCGAGCTACTCAACACATATTGTTCGATTCCTAACTGATCTGCTTCTCGCTCAAATAAACGGCGAATCAGAAATAACGTCCGTTCGAAAGCCAATCCTTCGACCTTTTTGGCCTCGATAAAACATTGACGAATGACCGGTTCCGTTTGGCGGGCTTTTTCCCCGATGACTGTACTCGAAACAGGGACCGTTCTCCATTCAATCAGTCGCTGCCCCTCGGATAAAATAATCGATTCCAATGCACGCTCCAGTCGTTGTCGCAATCGATCTTCTCGCGGAAGAAACATCATCATCACACCATAATCCCCACTCTGGGGTAAGCTGATATTGCGTAACGTCTGTCGGAATAATCGATCCGGAAGCTGCGTCAGGATTCCTGCTCCGTCTCCTGTTTTGGCATCACTGCCTTGCCCCCCTCGGTGTTCCATCTGACACAACATCTTCAGGGCATTTTGAACGATTTCATGACTCGCTTGTCCAGTCCGATGGGCGTAAACACCGATTCCACATGCATCGTGTTCCTGTTTCGGATCATAGAGTCCCTGACGTTGCGGCATTTGATGAAATGACATATTACCACGCTCCTAACCGTTCCTAATTTTCTGTATATTCAGTTAAAATATACTTTACACGTTTTTATGTTTATTCGCCACCATGTATATTTTTCGATCCACGAAATGAAAAGACGTTGATGGACGTCCTATCAATCATGATAACGCTTACATATGGATGAATAATTTTTCTGAATTCTTTTTTAATGAAAACCTTTTTGAAACCGTATTTATTTTTGCGCGAACTGATTCTTCCATGGTATTTTTAAAGAGTAAGAAAATTACCCAGGTACGTAGGAAAAGGAGAATTCAATACGATGAAAAACTCTGTAAAGTGGATAGGGCTCTTGATTGCAGGAACTACCCTGTCCCTTAGTGCATGTGGTCAGGAAGAAAAACAAATGACCGCATACGATAAAATTCAGAAAGACGGGACGTTAACGGTCGCAACGGCCGGAACGCTTTATCCGACCTCTTTTCATGAAGAAAAAAATAACAATCTGACAGGATTTGACGTCGAGGTCGTCAAGGAAGTCGCGAAACGACTTGATTTAAAAGTGAAATTCAAGGAAATGTCATTTGACGGGATGTTGACGAGCGTCAATACAGGGCAAGTCGACCTGGCAGCAAACGATATTACGATCACGGAAGAACGAAAAGGAAAGTTCGCTTTCTCTAAACCGTATAAATATACGTACGGAACGGCAATCGTTCGTAAAAGTGATTTGTCAGGCATTAAGTCACTTGAAGATTTAAAAGGAAAAAAAGCGGCTGGTGAAGCGACGACCACTTATATGCAGGTCGCTAAACAATACGGGGCAAAAGAAGTCACATATGATAACGCAACGAACGATCAATATTTACGGGACGTCTCGAACGGTCGGACGGATGTCATCTTAAACGATTATTATCTGCAAAGCCTGGCCATCGACTTCTTTAAAGACTTTGATATTACGATCCACCCTGACATCGCCTATAATCCAAGTCAAGTTGGTCTCATCATGGACTTAGACAATAAAGAATTACAATCGAACATCAACGCACAGATTGACGAGATGAAAAAGGATGGGACACTTGCCAAACTGTCGAAAACGTTTTATGCCAATAAAGACGTCTCGAAAATGCCTGATATCAAGTCGACGCTCGTCGACGTGAAATGAACGCCTTGCCCGATATTGATTGGCAATCCGTTTTCAACCCTGATCTTGCGATCGAGGCATTCCCTTATATTTTAGGCGGATTAGGGCATACGCTCTGGATCTCACTTCTGAGCATGCTGATTGGACTGGGTCTTGGATTGTTGCTGGCGTTAGCACGCCTCTCTCGATCGCGTCTCTTGCGCATAACGGCGACTCTCTACATTTCTTTTATGCGAGGCGTGCCCATTTTGGTCATACTCTTTATGCTTTATTTTGGTTTGCCCGTCATCAATATCCAGTTAGATGCAATCACTGCTGCGATTGCTGGATTTAGTTTGAACAGTGCCGCTTATATGGCCGAAATCATCCGCTCGTCCATCTTGTCGATTGACCGGGGACAACAGGAAGCCGCTGAATCGTTAGGTCTGTCACGCTACAGGATTCTTGCAGGCATCATCTTGCCTCAGGCCGTTCGTTTAGCGATTCCTCCGTTATCGAATGTCCTTCTTGATTTAGTCAAAGCCTCTTCGCTTGCTGCGATGATTACCGTTCCTGAGATTTTTCAGCGGGCTAAAATCGTTGGCGGTCGTGAGTTTGATTATATGACGGTTTATTTCGTGATCGCCTTTATCTATTGGGGGATTTGCGCCATCATCGCCACTGTCCAAGAAGTACTTGAACGTCATTTTGCACGTTATGTGTAATCAAAAAAAGCTCACTTGCCTTTCCGCGTCGCATGACGTGTAGGAAAGACGAGTGAGCTTTTTCTTATTGTGCTTCTTGATCCAAAAAAGATTCGACATAAATCGCTTCCAATGGCTTGTGGAACAGGTAGCCTTGTAACGTATGACATCCGAGTCGTTTTAACAACTCGGCTTCTTCAGTCACTTCTATTCCTTCTGCGACAATCGACATATCCAGTCTTTTTCCTAACTGAATGATCATCTCAACAATCGCCCGTTTCTCTTCTGAATCAATCGCCGCTTCGACGATTTCTTTTGGAATCTTTAGTTGATCAAACGGCAGTTCAACAAGTGTCTGCATCGAAGAAAACCCTGTTCCAAAATCATCAAGTGCAATCCGAATCCCGTGGAGATGAAGTTCATTCAGCGTATCAATGATTTGCGCCGTACCTTCCACGAAGATATGTTCCGTCATTTCGATTTCCAATAAGTAAGGTGGAAATCCCGTCACGTTCAACATATCGAGTACGTTTTTTGTAAAATCCGGTTGACGCAACTGCCACGGCGAGACATTCACGGCAATCGTAATCGGGGTCCTTCCTTGTTCAAGCCACATCTTCCCTTGTAGGCAAGCCTTTCGCATGACCCACCCACCAAGTGTCTCGATGAACCGCGTCCGTTCTGCTAAGGGAATGAACTCGAGGGGAGAAATGAGCCCATACGTCGGGTGATTCCAACGAACCAACGCTTCTGCTCCTGTTATGCGATGACTCGACGCATCGACTTGTGGTTGAAATAAAATAAAAAAATCACGATCGAGGTCTGCATCGTATAAATCCCGTGTCAGTTGCAAGGCTCGTTTTCGTTCATTTTGTGTTGCTTGATCGGTAATCGCAAATGTATTTTTCCGGTTTGATTTCGCTGTGAACAAAGCGATTTCCGCATCGTTGATGACATGATCAATCGATGCCCCGTTTACGAAGGCAACCCCGATGCTTGCCGTCATATTAATTTGCTTGAAATCAATTTGGACACGTTCCGCGATACTCGATAAAATCGCATCACACAATACTTGCACCGGTTGATTCGGTCTGGCGTGCAAAAGAAATGCACTTCCACTTGCTTTAGCGACGAGACAATCTGAAAAACGTGTCATCAGTCTTTTCCCGATGATATGCAAGGCACGATCCCCCGTTTGATAACCAAACGCATCGTTGATCGTCTTAAAATCATCCAGGTCAATCAAGCAGATAATATCGCCCGTCGTTGCTTGTTTTTCCGTTTCAATGACAAAAAAAGACCGATTCGCCAGTTCTGTAATCGGATCGATAAACGCTTGTTCTTTCAGGCGGGACAAATAATCGATATTCCGTTCTAAACGGGTGACATATTGGTTATGAATCAACAAGCTGATCAACGTCGCAATCAGAACTAGACCGATTCGGGCGATATGATCGGACGCATTGTATACAGCGACGCCAGCCGGCGATTCAAACCAGACATACACTAAAGAAACGATGCTTATACCTGCTACATACAACAACATCGTCCGGCTGATGACGACGAGGGAGGTCAGTAAAAATAATAACGAGGCCGCCCACACCGTCTGTGCTCCACTATCAAGAAAGGGATGGTTGATGAATGGAATCAACAAAAATACACTGGACATGACATGGGGTTTCCACTTTTCAGTTAAATTGCTTCTTCCAATCATCCATTGACAAAAACCGACGAGAACAATCAGGCCCGCACGCCATACATCGATCCGTTCCAACCCTGATTCACCCATCGCACTAGAGAAAACATATAAAATCGCCCCACAACCGGTCAATACAAAGATGATCATTCCGAATAAGCGGTAATTCGCTTTCACTTCACGGTGATAGTCAAGACTCGCTGATGAAGGTCGATACGACACCTTCATAACATCCCCTCGTTTCGGTTTCTTGTCCTGTCTTTTTCCTTTTTGAGATGGAATTAAAACGGCTCATCACCATAAGGTGTGGTTGACACATAAAATCCATCGGATTTTAAATCGAACATAGAAAAAAAGCGAAAACCCCGGTATCGTAA
>NZ_JACSMT010000004.1:0-124088 GCF_018618815.1 Exiguobacterium sp. s128
CTTTTCCGCTAATCATCCGAATGAAACGCATCAGGAATAAAAAATGAGAGCTTTCTCAACTCATCTTTTGGCTAAGTTGACATCTATGGAGACGCAAGCCGCGCCGTCTTATCCTGTCGGATGCGAAGTCGGGTCTTGCCTGTTTCTGTCAGCGTGCAAAAGCATGCTTTTTCCCGTAGGAGTCAAGGGAAGACAGGACGTCGATAGTACCTCCGTATTTCGAAGAAACGCATGAATGGCGACAAAAAAAACCGAAACGATTAGTCCTTTATCAAGAAGGAACAGATCGTTTCGGTTTTTTGTTTTTTTACTTTAAGCATCCGAGTATGAGGATTGAGAAACAGGCAAGAAGAAGACTCCTGCAGAAAATGGAAGTCTTGCCTGTAAATCAATCAAACACGATCGAGTGCGAAATCATCCGTTTCCGCCAAGTACGCCTTGATTGGTGCGACGGCTGCGCTGACCGTTCCAGGAGTAAATGGTGATTTCAACCCGGCACGTTCGACGAGCGTGAGGAAACTTTCCGAGCCACCCGCTTTACAGAGTGCGAGGTACGACTTCCAGGCTGCTTCGCGGTCTTGCTCCATCCAGGCATAGAACTGGAAGGCACAAACTTGAGCGAGCGTGTAATCGATATAATAGAACGGACTGCCGAAGACATGCCCTTGCTGATGCCACCAGGCACCTGAATCGAGGTAATCATTTTCTTCATAATTGCGGTGTGGCAAGTATTTTTTTTCAATCGAACGCCATGCCGCACGACGCTCGGCAGATGTTAATTCCGGCTGGCTGTAGATGACGTGTTGGAACTCATCGATTGCGACACCGTATGGTAAGAAGGTGACGCCGCCTGCGAGGTGACTGAATTTGTATTTAGAAGTCTGGTCACCGAAAAACTCTTCCATCCACGGATACGCAAAGTATTCCATCGACATTGAATGAATCTCACATGCTTCATAGGTCGGGAACCCGTATTCCGGCACCGTGAAGTGACGGCTCTCATAGACTTGGAACGCATGTCCGACTTCGTGCGTCAAGACGTCGATATCGCCAGCTGTCCCATTAAAATTCGAGAAGATGAACGGAAGTTTCTCATCCGCGATATACGTACAGTATCCGCCGCCCGCTTTACCTGGTTTAGCCGTCAAGTCGAGTGCGCCACGCTCGATCATGTACTCGAAGAACTCATTTGTCTCCGGGGACATGTCGCGGTACATCTTCTTGCCACCTTCGATGATGAACGCTTCTTCCCCTTGAGGTGTCGCATTTCCGGATTTGAAAGCAAACCCTTCATCGTAATAATAAAGGGAATCGACACCAATCCGTTGTTGCTGGCGTTCTTTTAGAGAGGTGGCGATCGGGACGATCGTCTCGAGAATTTGCTCGCGATAGTTTTCGACCATCGATTGATCGTAGTCGACACGCAACATCCGGGCGTAACCGAGTTCGACGAACGACGGGAAACCAAGTGTCTTCGCGATGTCGGTCCGGACATGAACCAGTTTGTCGTAAATCGTGTCAATCGCGTCACCGTGCTCTTTTAAATAGCCATAGCGGGCTTCTGATGCTGCTTTTCGAACATCACGGTCAGGCGACTGTAAGTAAGGACCGAATTGCGACAAGTTCAAGATTTTGCCATCAAATTCGATTTGAGCAGAAGACATCAGTTTCGTATATTCACTTGCCAAACGATTTTCTTCCTGGAGCTTAGGAATGATTTCATCCGAAAATGTCTTCAGACTTGCTTCCGCGAGTAAAAAGAGTTGTTTGCCCCACGTTGACTCGAGTGAGGGGCGGAGTGAATGAGCCGTCAAGGTTTGGTAATAACTTGAGACATATCCTTGGTAGACGGGACCGGCTTCATCAAAGAATCCCTGCTCCGTTTCATAAAAACTGTCGCGTGTATCGATCGTATGGCGAATCTCGACCAACTGGCTGGCAGTTTCAAATTGATTTCTAAGGGTATTAATCTCAGTGATGGCATTGTTTGCCGTATCGATGTCTGTTGCTTCATGCAACCGATTGATTGCGGCATGCATAGAAGTTTCAAGGACGTTTAGGTCAGGACGGACATATGTAAGTTCTGAAAATGTTAACATGTAAGCGCCTCCTTGTGATTTCTAACTATTATCACACAAAAATACTTGCAAAACCAGAGTTACAAACGTATGCTTTTTGTGAGAACGTGAGCGAGTTCGTATTGAACTGGCTCCTATAAAAAAATCGGATCTTCTTCAGGAAGACAACGATCGAGAAAGTAGAGGGATAGTATCATGGGATTCTTTAAAAAATTGTTTGGTGGTAATGACGCAGGAAACACAAAAATCGCTTCTCCTCTTACAGGTAAAATCGTCAGCATCGAGAACGTACCAGATCAAGTCTTCTCACAAAAAATGATGGGTGACGGAATTGCAATCGAGCCAACAGAAGGTAAAGTTGTTTCACCGATCAACGCAACAGTCGAAACGATCTTCCCGACGAAACACGCCATTGGTCTTAAAGGTGAAGACGGTCTTGAATTGTTGATTCACGTTGGACTAGACACGGTTAACCTAAAAGGTGAAGGTTTCACAGCACACGTTCAATCAGGCGATAAAGTCAAAGCAGGCGACGTCCTCGTTGAGTTCGACCTCGACTTCATCCGTGCGAATGCACCGTCAACGATTACACCAATCATCGTGACGAATCATGATCAATTTACACTTTCTGCTGTACCGGCTGAAGGCACATCTGTTGTCGCAGGCGAAACAGAACTTTTCAAAGCAACACATAAATAATCCATCACGCAACTGACCGGCTCCCTCGTCCTAGACGAAGGAGCTTTTTTGTCGTCTCCGTCCCGAGCTTACTGTTTTGTAAGATGAATGAAAGTCTAGCCGATTCTTGTAAGGGACGTACTCCCGTTACACTAGTGGTAACACGAACAATACGGGAGGAACCATCACATGAAATCCATCTTACATGCAGAACAAATTACGAAAGTCTACCAAACGAAAAATGCCCGGAACGAGGCACTCCATCCGACGACGCTAACGATTCATCAAGCTGAATTCGTCAGCATCATGGGACCATCGGGTGCCGGAAAGTCAACATTGCTGAATCTTTTATCAACGATTGATCAGCCGACGGACGGGACGATTCATATCAATGGGGAAGACGTGACCGGGATGCGGGAAAAACAATTGGCACGTTTTCGACGGGAACAGCTTGGGTTCATCTTTCAAGATTTTAATCTCCTCGATACCATGACGGTCGAAGAAAATATTGCCTTGCCGCTTGCCCTCCAACAGCTCCCGAAAACAGATATCCTGGCACGGGTGACCAGTGTAGCACAGGAGTTGGGCATTAGTGACCTGTTGAAAAAACGACCGGTCGAACTATCCGGTGGACAAAAACAACGGACGGCAGCAGCAAGAGCAATCGTTCATCAGCCGTCGCTGATCTTAGCGGATGAGCCGACCGGGGCACTCGACTCAAAGTCAGCCACGGGATTGCTTGAAGCGATGGTCCGGTTGAACGAACAAGGAGCGACGATCTTGATGGTGACGCATGATCCGATGACGGCGTCATATGCGGAGCGAGTCCTGTTCGTCAAGGACGGGGAGTTGTTCCGGGAAATTCATCAGTTCGGGACCCGGAAGGAATTTTTTGAGCAAATCATGGAAGTGCAACGGGAACTTGGAGGTGCTGCACGTGAACTTGTTTAAGTTAGCGTTCCATAATTTAAAGAACATGCGTCAAAATATGATGTATCTCGGTGCTGTGACGTTTGCGATCTTAATCTATTATACGTTTTTAGCAATCCGCTCCAATGAAGCGATGTTGCAAGCTAATGAATCATACGAAAAATTAGGGACGGTCTTCACGGGATCTAGTGTGATTCTGGCGCTTTTCTCAGCCATATTCATCTGGTACTCGAGTGACTTTTTCCTACGACGCCGGAAACAAGAAATTGGACTCTATGCCTTGCTTGGTTTAGAACGCCAGCAAATTGCCAAATTGATGTTTCTTGAAACGATGGGATACGGCATCATCGGTCTGTTGATCGGTGTGTTGTTCGGAACGATCGCCTCGAAATATTTTGTCCAGCTGCTCGCGTACGTCATGGGCATGAACATTCAAGCCGATTTTTCGATGAATGCCGATGCAATCGGTCAGACGATTCTTGTCTTTTTAACGATTTTCCTGCTGATCGCACTCCGATCAGCGCGGACGATTTACCGGTTTACGTTGATTGAGCTGTTTCAAGCGAAACAACAGGTCGAAACGATTCCAAAAGTCCATCCGGTACTTGCCGTGTTATCCGTGACCTTGGTTGCTGTTGGCTACTACCTGACCGGAAAACCGCTGCTCGAACACTTTACGCTCGTCGCACCGATTTTAATGGTGTGTATCATTGTCGGGACGTTTGGGACGATGAGTTACTTCACGATTTTTTTATTGCGTCTACTCAGTAAGCATCTCCGGCATTACCAAGGCACGAATTTAATTTTACATGGACAACTGGTATCACGGATCAAATCCAATGCGGTCATGTTATCAACGATCACCGTCATCACGGCGGTCACGTTGACAACGGTCGGAACGGCGACGTCCATCTACTATTACATCGATCAGACAGTCGAAGAACAGATGCCATACAGCCTTTCGATTGCGAGTCAACAACAAGCAGCGGAAAAGTTGATTCGAGAGTCGAATCAGACGATCGAGTCGCGGACAATGGTCAACGTCAAGAACGTCACACACTCGCTCGAAGAATTACCGAATCCATTATCGTTGACGACATCGTATCAGACGTTTGGGTCCGATGGGGAAAAAGGTCAGTTCAGCTATATCAGTTATTCTGATTATGAGAAGTTAGCGAAGAGTACCGGAAAAAACGTGTTGGCAGAACCGGATTCAGGTGAAGCGATTGTCCTTGAGACGTTTAAGGGCAACGATCTATTGAAAGAGACCGTCCGATCCCCGATGGGTGTCACGATCAAAGATGATCATACCTTTTTTCAAATTACCGGTGCGACGAATTTACCACTCACTCAACTCTATGCGAAAAAACGTTTGGCCTTTGCCGTTTCCGATGATGCCTTTGCGATGATGCCGGAACAAGCAGAGATGCTGACGAACTACCAGTTCTCCAACGAACGTTCGGATGATGGGTTAATCCAACGATTGGAACAGCTGTATGGTAAACAAGCAGAGACAGACATGGCAGCCTATTACCCGGTCTACGCGATGACGACGGCGACGACGGGACTGCTCGCCTTTGCTGCCGGTTTCCTCGGACTGGTCTTTTTACTGGCGACCGGATCCATCATCTACTTTAAGATGCTCGCGGAAGCAGAAGAATCGAAACAACGATTTGCAATCATTCAAAAAATCGGGGTCGATGATCAAGAGCAGACCGGGATCATTCGCCGGCTGGTCGGGTTCATGTTCTCGTTACCGTATCTGCTGGGGCTCATCCACAGTCTGTTTGCGATGCAAGTTTTACAAAAATTACTGAACTATAATCTGGTCTTACCGATGTCGCTTGCAATCGGTTGCTATACGGTCGTTTATCTAATGTATTACTGGATCACTGTTCGAGCGTATCGTCAGATTGTCATGTGATTCCAATGGACGGGAAACGAATAATCGTTTCCAGTCCATTTTTTGTCCGGTATCATGGAGGAAGAAGGAGCTGAATTCTCTGATGGAAACAATTTTATTAGTAGAAGACGATCAACAGATTGCCTTGTTGTTAAAGGAGCTGTTGGAACGGATTTGGGATGACGAAGCGTTTGTTGATGAAAATACGTTAAACGTCAACATCACCCGCGTTCGAAAACGTCTCACCGAAATCGGAATCGGTGGTCTCGAGACCGTCCGTGGAGTCGGGTACAAACTGGTCTTGGACAAATGAAGCTTTTTCTTAGACATACGATTCCGGGGATTCTCTTTTTTAGCGGACAGATGGTGGCATTATTCATTATTTTATGGTTATACGATTTGTATCGACCGGCAGCGTTTTTTTATATCGCACTTTTAAATGGCATCGCGCTCATCATCTATTTGAGTTATCGGTTTTTTAGTATGTTGCCGTTACTCAAACGTCTCCAGACACCTATTCATTCAGTCGCAGAACCGATCCGGGGGGATAGTGATGAACCGCTTGCGGCTGCCGTCGAACAGTTTTTAGAACGCCAGCAGACTGTTTTTCGGAACAGTCTTTTTGCAGAACGACGTAAGGAAAAGGAACGGCACCGGTATGTCGATCAATGGATCCATCAGATGAAGACGCCGCTTTCGGTCATTGAATTGATTCTCGAACACCCGGGAGAACAGTTTCAGACCGATTTACGTCATGAGGTGGACCGGATGCGGATTGGACTTGATCAGATGTTGTATTCCTCACGACTTGAAGCGATCGAAACGGATCTGAAGGCGGAACAGTTGAATCTTCGGACATTAGTGACGGGGATCATCAATCAAGAAAAACGACTTTTCGTCAAAAATCAGGTTTTTCCGAAGCTTGAGCTTTCACCTGATTTATATGTGTATACAGATGCCAAATGGTTTCGCTTCTTATTGCTCCAGCTGATCACGAATGCCGTCAAATATACGGCAGGTCATGGACGGGAGGTCGTCATCCGGGCGTTCGAGCAGGGGGGACAGGTCATCATGACGATTGAAGATGATGGGGTCGGGATACCGAAGCGGGATTTGCCGCGTGTCTTCAATGCCTTCTTTACCGGTGAAAACGGTCGACGGTATGGAGAATCAACCGGAATGGGACTTTACTTCGTGAGCCAAGTCTGTTTAAAGCTCGGACATATGATTGAACTGGAGAGTACGGAAGGGGTCGGAACAGTGTGTCGTTTAAAACTCGTAGGAGGGAAGCAGGATGATTGAAGTCAAGCAGTTAGGGAAAGTGTATCCCGGAAAAGTGACGGAACAGCCGTTGACCGACATCAATTTTCGAGTCGAGGAAGGGGAGATGGTCGCCGTCATGGGACCATCTGGTAGTGGGAAGTCGACCTTGATCAACTTGCTGGCGACGCTTGATCAACCGAGCTGGGGCTCGATTTTGATTCAAGGCATTGATACAGCGACGTTCAAACGAAAAGAAACGACACGATTTCGCCGTGAGACGCTTGGCATCATCTTTCAGGAGTTTAACTTGCTCGACTCGTTGACGGTTGCTGAAAACATGCTTGTCCCGCTCATGCTCGGTTCGAAAAAAACGAAAGAAGCACGAGAAGAAATGCAACATCTCGCGAAACGATTACAGATTGATGAGTTGCTCGATAAGCAGGTCGATGAAGTCTCCGGAGGTCAACGACAACGGACCGCGATTGGTCGTGCCTTGATCCATGCCCCTCGTTTGATGCTAGCGGATGAGCCGACGGGAGCGCTTGATTTTCAGGCGACGAAACACGTCATGGAGCTGTTGGCAGAATTAAACGCATCCGGGATGACGATGGTCATCGTCACCCATGATCCGACAGTTGCGTCTTATTGTAACCATGTCCTGTTCTTAAAAGACGGGAGTATTCAGACAGAGTTGTTCCGGGATGAACCACGTCGTGTCTTCTTTCAGCGTGTCATCGAATCGCTTTCACTATTAGGAGGGGATGAACATCACTTATCTGCAATACGCCCTACGTAATATCAAACGCTATCAACGTCTGTATTATGGCTATGCGCTGACCATCATCGTTGCGATGACGATTGCGACAAGTTATTGGAATCTCGTCGTGAGTGAATCTTTTCAAAATATCGCGAAAGTCTTAAGTCAACTCAATCAAGTCATTGAATTGACGATGTTTTTTGTTTTTATCGCAGAAGTCATCATCTTATTTTTTAGTATTCTATTTATCTATTCGACGACCTACACGATGCTTGAGCATCGGAAAAATGATTTACGGATCATGCGGACACTCGGCAGTGGATTTTCGCATTTCTTAAAATACTTCCTGATTGAGATTTTGATTGTCGGTGGCTTGGCGATTACGGCCGGAATCACGCTTGGTGTCGTGTTGACGAAATTGATGTTACTATCGATCGAAAAAGTCATGTTTCTCCCACGGTTGACGATCGAGATTTCAATCACCTCCTTTTTGGTCTTGATTGCGGGGGCGTTACTTGCCCTATTGATCGCGACCTTCCTCGCGATTTATCGGTTTCGACCCGATCGTCCCGTCCGGACCCATTCACGTTTTCGGGTCCGCCTGAGTCTGACCGTTCAGGTATTGGGCGTACTCATGCTGTTTTACGGTTATTTCCTGGCATTGACGCGGCAGGGCAACTTTTTGTTCGTTTTTCCGTTCGTCATTTTCGTCGGCTCCTTTTTTTTCTGCCGGCATGTCATTCCAACACTGTTGAAACTATATCGCCCCCGGCGTTTGTCGTTACGTAAATTAATCGTCTCCGAGATTGTGGTCCAACTACGGACGAACAGTACGCTGGTCGCGCTCGGGACGATTTTGACGTCGTGCGCGTTGACGGCGGTGGGGCTTGTCTTTGTGTTTCAACTCATCGGTTTTGATGTATCATCGAAAAACCAGTTTGGTCTCGTTTATTATGAAGAATCGACAAAACCGTCGAAGCGGCTTGAAACGATCCAGCAGACGATGACCGAGACGTTCCCGGATAAATACCAACAAGCCGTCAGCTTAAAATCCTTTAACACGCGCTATGTGATGCCATTATCGGATTACAACCAATTGATGCGGCATCTCGGATATGAACGGCGCCCCTTGACGAGTGGACAGGCGTTCATGGTTCCGGCTCGACCGGTCCAGGTCAAGGAAGTCACACCGACGATGAAGCAAGCACAAGCGGAGATGAAGCAGGCAGGTTACGCTTTAACGAAAGCTTCGGATCATGGTCTGTTGTTCGGATACAACGACCGGATCGAGACCTTGTTTGTCGTCAGTGACAGCGACTTTGCGCGTATCAAGCGTCCGCTTGCGACCATCCATGTATTTGATACACCTTCCTATATGGACTACGGAACAAAACGTTGGGAGAAGTGGATGTCGATCGTTCGCAACATTCAATCCAAATCCGACATGGCCAAAAAGGCAAAGGCACCGTACCAACTGATCAATGAAACGGAAGATGAACTTGATGGCATCCGGATTGTCCGTCTCGTCTCATTCGTCGTCATCTTATTGACTGTCTGGTTATTTGTCATCAATGCAAGTTTCCTGCATGTGTGGATGCAGATGACGGCAGAGAAGGAACAGAAACGGTTGAAAACGTTGTTTGCCCTTGGCTTCAGCAAACGCAGTATTCGAACCTTTCTGCTCGTCAAGTATGGAACAGTGTTGATGGTCCCGTACCTGATCTCGATTTTTCACGCCTGGTTACTGTTTCAGGTGATCTTGTCGGAAGGAGGACTGGACCTCGGACCGTTTCTGCCCCTCTCCTTGATTTGGATTGGTATCGTCACGTTTTGTTACTTGATCAGCATCTTGCCCTTGTGGGTGCGTTATCCACGTCATCTGCTTAAAAAATCGTGCGAAAGTTCGATGTATCCGATACCTGATTCAAGGGTATGATAAAAGCATAGCGAGGAGGGGTAACATGCTCGACCATTCACCTTACCGGGGATACGGTGACCGCATCCGCATCTTACGAGAAAGAGCCGGTATCTCGATTGATCAGTTGGCAAAAAATCTAGGTGTCGCGTCTTATTTCATTCGACGCACCGAATTAAGCGAAGTATATCCGACAAAAGCGTATATCGAATCGTTGGCGGAAGCGTTGCATATTGATTCAAGTTACTTGGCACGGCATATCTGGACCGGAGAGTCCTTGAAGTTCGTCATGCAAGAAAAAACGCCGTTGGAAGAGATGCGATTAGCTTACGAGCAGACGATGGGGCAGGACGAGACGATGATCGAACAGCAGCTTGAGGAGAGGATGCGTTTATTTGATCTCATGTATGACGAAGACGTCAAGCGAATCGAACAGACAATGAGTGCGACGGAGCAACGGATTTTCCATGAGCTTGTCGAAGCCGTCATGGAAGCAGGGGAATTGAAGCGTGAAGAAGCGACCGAGACGTTTGAATTGTTTACGGATAAGCTACCGACGATGCTCCAACTCGATGAGTACCTCGACCGTCTGACGGAAGGACTCGATGTCCCGGAAACCGCCTATTATACGAAGTTCAGTCAATCGAGTAATCGTGCCCGCTATCACCGGAAATGACTGAACGAAAAACGCCATCTCTTAAAGAAGAGACGGCGTTTTTTGATGGATGATCAATTAACGGTGTGGCGCAGGACGTGGTGCACGGCGTCCTTGTTGTCGTGTCCGTCCGATCAGGAAACCGATGATGGCGTTAGCAATGATCAAGACCCAACCGACATAACCGAAGTTCAAGGTGAGGCTACCGAGCATCGCCTGCCATTTGAAAATCATCATGAAGTCTCCTCGAATCAGAAAACGAGCGACACAGACGAGCAAGACCGTCGTCCCACCAATAAAAACACCGATCCAGCTTCCGTATAGACGTGAAGACTGAACTCGGAGAGTGACGAGGGACCAATAAAACAGACTGACGATAAATGTCGTCCCTCCGTAGGCGAGGACGAGTTTCCATGTCTCACTTGCTTGCGGGAATTTCGTGAACATGACAAGGGACGAGACGATGGCGGCAGCTGTAAACAAAATCGCTGCCCAAAAACGAGACCGCATAACGTAGTTCCTCCTCAAGGCTTTTTCTCACCTAACGATAGCGGAAACGGTTCGTCTTGTAAACCACTACTGGCGACCACCTAAAATACGGCGTAATTGTTTTAATGGATTTGATCCGTAGAATAAAACGCCACCGCGGTAGAACTTTGTTCCGACGAAGAGTGCAAGAGCGATGCTGACTCCCATCAAGACGAGTGATAAGGCAACTTGCCAAACCGGGACTTCCGTCAGCATGACCCGTAAGAACATCAGCATCGGAGTGAAGAAGGGTACAAAGGATAAAATGACGACCGCTTGATTCGTCGGTGCATTCAGGCTGAAGATGGAGACGGTGAACGCTGCGACAATCAACATGATGACGGGTAACGTCACCTGTTGAGCATCCTCGACCCGACTGACGAGTGAACCGAGTGCAGCGAGTAACGTCGCATATAGCAGATAACCAAGCAGGAAAAAGACGAACAAGTATGCAATCGTCTTGACGCTTAGTGAATCAAGGGATAACTGGTCAAACAGACTGCTACTTTGCGCACTGTAGTAACCGACTCCGACGAGTAACGACAGCTGAATGAGACTGACGGTTGCGATTGACGTGATTTTAGCGAGCATATGCTGAATCGGACTGGCCGCTGAAATCAACAATTCCATGACCCGTGATGATTTTTCATTCGCGATTTCCGTCACGATCATCCCCCCATAAATCGCAATCGTGAAGTACATCAAAAAGAGCAAAACATAAACGAGAGCCGAAGCGGCAAACAACTCATCTTCATTTTTCCCACCCGTTGAGGTCAATTCTTGTTTGACTTCGATTGGTTCGGCGAGAGACGCGAGTAAAGCGGGATCGACATCTGCCTCCGTGATGATGTTCTGATCGCGGACTTGTTTTAAGGCCGTCGATAGCTGTGTCTGCAGTTCTTGTTCCGGACTGGCACTAATCAGTGTGACACGATACGGGTCATCGGACAATAAAGCGACCGCATCATAACTACCTTTGTCAACGACTTGCCGTGCCTGCTTTTGCGTGTAGTCTTTTTCGGTAATAGCGGTTTTGATACCCACTTGCTTTAAAACGGGGAGTATGTTGGTGTCAAGTGTACTGACGACGGCAATTTTCGGATCATCACCGGAGAACCAGTCGATGATCCGTTCGATATTGCTGAAGCCGACGAGAAAAACGATCATCAGGACAGTCGAGATCAGAAAACTTTTAGCCCGCAATTTTTGAAACAGACTGAAACGATACAAGGTGAAGAATTTATGGTTCATAACGTTTTCCGACCTCCTCGATGAAGATATCTTGTAGTGATAACTGATCCCAGACGAATCGTTCGACGCGGAATCCTTCCGTGATCAAATGACGTAACAATGAATCGGCGGCTTCTTTTGATTCGACTTGTAAGCTATGGCCGGTTCCGTCTGATTCGACTTGAAGAATCCCAGGAAGCGCATCCCATAACAGCGGAGGGGCATCTGTCGTCAGTAAGACACGTGTCTTCCCGTAGCCCGCTTTGATATCGGGGAGATAGCCCGCGACGACCGGTTTTCCATGGTCGAGGATCGCAACATGCTCACATAATTCTTCGACATGATCCATCCGGTGGCTCGAGAAGACGATTGTCGTGCCTTCTGCCGTCAATTTACGGACGGCCTTCTTTAACTGTTCAACATTGACCGGATCCAGTCCGCTGAACGGTTCATCTAAAATCAATAAGTCGGGTTTATGTAGGACGGCGGAAATCAATTGAATTTTTTGTTGATTCCCTTTTGATAGTTGTTCGACCCGCATCTTTTCATACTGTGGAATCTGAAAGTAGTTCAGCCACTCCTGCAAAGACTGCTTGGCATCTTTTCGTTTCATGTCGCGTAATTCGGCTAAAAAAATTAACTGCTCATCGACGCGAATTTTCGGATACAACCCACGTTCTTCCGGGAGGTAACCAATCTTTGAGAGCGGAATCGGTTGTCCTTTCCACGTGATCGAACCTTCCGTCGGTTTCAGCAAACCAAGTAACATCCGGAACGTCGTCGTCTTACCGGCACCGTTCGCTCCCAGCAAACCAAAAATTTGTCCTTCCGGCACTTCAAAGGACAGTTCGTCAACGGCCGTGAATGCTCCAAATCGTTTCGTGATCTGTTTAATTTCTAGCATAGGGATCAGTCCTCCTTCATCAAGATAGGTCGTACGTGTCACGTTTCGTTTCCTAATACTTCTACGAAGGAAATGGGTAAAGGTTCCAAAGAAAGAAATCAATCAAGCATATCTGTTTACTTTTAGTAAATTAGTTACTATTATTTTGTTATAAGGGAGAATGAAGGGGAGAAAATACTCATGAAAACAAAAGGGATTCATCATATTACAGCAATGGTCGGCAATCCACAGGAAAATCTTGATTTTTACGGAACGATACTCGGGTTACGTTTCGTAAAAAAAACCGTCAACTTTGACGATCCGGGCACGTATCATTTTTATTTTGGCAATCAGTCCGGGGCACCGGGGACGATCATCACCTTTTTCCCGTTTGAAGGGATTCAGCAAGGGAAAGTCGGTGCCGGTCAAGTCGGGACGACAGCCTATGCGATTCCATCCGGTGCCTACGATTTTTGGAAAAACCGCTTGACCGCAAAAGATGTCATGTTCGAAGAAGCTGAACGGTTTGGAGAAAAGCAATTATTCTTCAAGGATCCGCATGGCTTACAAATCGAACTGGTCGAACGAACCGAGGGACCAAACAGCCGTTATGAAATCGACGGGATTTCTACCGACGTCGCCATCAAAGGGTTTGCCGGAGCGACTTTGCTGTCGCACGATCCAACGGATACGGCACGTCTTTTGACGGAAGCATTCGGATTGACGCTTGCGAAACGATCGGAAACGACGGACCGATACGCAGCGGCCGGTGAATTTGGAAACACGGTTGACGTCCTGCATGCGAATGTCCCTGTCGGACGACCGGGAGCAGGAACCGTTCACCATATCGCGTGGCGCTCGGACGACCAGGCGGATCAACTCGATTGGATGAAACAAATCAATGCATTTGGTCTGATGACGACAGAAGTCAAAGACCGCCATTACTTCACATCGATTTACTTCCATGATCGGGGTCGGATTTTGCATGAAATCGCAACCGATACCCCTGGTTTTGCCGTCGATGAAGCGTTTGAAGCATTGGGAGAAGATTTGAAGTTACCAGAGCAATTCGAAGCACACCGGGCGACGATTGAAGGACATGTCGCACCAATCACACTACCAAAGGGGAGACTTGTATGATTCATCTATTTGAACCAGCGAAACAACCGGGCGCACCAATTTTTCTTTTGTTACACGGCACAGGCGGGACGGAGCAGGATTTGATTGGGCTCGTTTCACTATTACATCCGGAAGCCGGCTATCTGTCAGTCCGAGGCGAGGTGACGGAAAACGGAATGCCACGCTTCTTTAAACGATTGGCAGAAGGTGTGTTTGACGAAGCAGATCTTGCGCTCCGGACAGAACGACTCATCGCCTTTTTACATGAATCAAGTGAAACGCATGGTTTTTCCGTCAATCAACTCATACCAGTCGGTTATTCGAACGGAGCCAACATCGCGGCGAACATGATGTTCGAAAAACGGTTGTTTGAACAGGCGATCTTGCTTCATCCGATGGTCCCACGACGTGGCGTGGCTTTACCGGATTCCGCACAAGTCCGAATTTTCATCGGAGCTGGATCGAATGATCCAATTTGTCCGGCTTCAGAAACAGAGGAGCTGACTCGACTATTCGAACAGGCCGGCGCAGACGTTGACGTGACTTGGTCCCATCATGGTCACCAGCTCGTCATGCCGACAATCGAGGCGGCAACAAACTGGTTGGCTGAACAGTAATGGCACGCAAAAGGCATGGGATTCAGGAGAGGGTGTCCTGAATCCCATGCCTTTTTGAGTTAAGCAGGATGATCACTTTTTGGACGAGAATAGACGATGAGGACACCACGTTCGACAAGTTGGTTGGCAAGCGTTTCGATCGCTTCTTGGGATGTTTTGGTTTGTGTGATGTGTTTATAGAGGTGACGGAGTTCACGGCGCATCGGTTTACGGATCAACCACATGCTATCGATGATGAGACACCAGGTCAAAACCGTGTCATGACCGATGTAAAACTGAGTTTGACGATCGAGATAGCGAATCCACCATTCATCCCGAGCCATTTTCAATACGATCCCTGTGATCAAGATGACGGATAGAGCAAGCGGTACACTTTCATAGAAGGGAAGGTTCGAAAGGGTATCACGAAGTCCGGTCACGAAACTGAGCATCGTCCATGCAATGAGACCGATGACGAGCCAATAGCCAAAGTTGACTGTACTTCGTTGCCGCACTATAAGTCGTGGTTTTAGAATTGGGGTAGCCATCAGAATCACCTCCTTGTTAAATAATCGAATTTTCTGACAATTTATAGTTGTCCCTCTACTATAGTTACTTTTTCCCGAAACGTCTAGTCGTTAGACATGGAAAATGTGTTTCTTTCTTGACGAATTTCGTGTACGCTAAAAAAAGAAAGTGAACGGTTACATACAAGGGGGAGAAAAGATGGATCAAGTCGTATGGATTTCAGTCGGTATCGTCGCAATCGCTGTATTCTCAGCATCAAGCATCGCCGCGTACATGGGTGTCAAAAACCAAGAAGACTGAACAAACAACAAAGGTTCATGTTCTGCATGGACGTCAGAAAAGGGAGGTTCCGGTTGCGGAACCTCCCTTTTTTCAGCCACTTGTCAGATTAGCAGTCGGATGATGTGTCTTTTTTTGTCCGGTAGAAACTGTACAGGATACTGACGACGAGAACGATCGCGGACGCCAGGAGAACCGTTATTTATTTTCTGTGATTTGGAGATGTTCAGCAAACGGCTTCAAGGCATCACTCCAGCGCAAGTAGCCACCACCAACCAGATGTAGACCATCGTAGGTCATCCGGTTCTGAAGATAACCTTGTTGGTTGGTCAAGGTTGGTCGTAAGTCGACGAACGGCATGTCGACTGATTTTGCGAGCTGTTCGAGATTCCGATTCAAGGCCTCGACTTCTCGATTGACACGAACGGAATCGGAATATTTAGGAGCGACAGGTAACGTTGACTGAATGACGACATCGATGTTATTTTTTCGGAGTGTCGTCACGATGGTCGTCATGTTTTCCGTAATTATCGGAATCGGCGTGAAATGGCGGATGTCATTGATGCCTCCCATTAAGAAAACACGTTTTGGTTTCATCTCGACAATCAGATCAAGCCGAGTTAAAAATCCTTCCGTCGTATCACCCGGAATCCCGAAATTGACGATCGTCGGATCATTGAGCAAGATCCGCCAGTCACCAAAATTAGTCATCGAATCACCTAACATGACAGCATTCGGTGATTTTGGGTATTGATAAGTATGGAAAAGACTATTCAGACGGACATAGTTCGGATTTTTTGTGTATTGGAATGTCGTCACGGGTTTCGTACTCGTTGCAGGAAAGGCGGATTCGAATAACTCGATGGGCTTTCGTCCTAGTAAGAGGGCAAGGAGGACGACGTTTACGACGACCGATAGAATGATTAGTGCTTTTTTCATAAAACAATCGTTCCTTTCGAGGGAGTATAAGGGGTAGTGTAACATGAATCGAAATCCATGGTTTGACAACATCAAAGGATTTCTTGTCATTTTCGTTGTGATTGGTCATATGCTGACGGATCTACGGTTTGATTACGATGGGAAATTACTCGAAACAGTATATTTAATCATCTATTCGTTCCACATGCCATTATTTATTATTTTAAGTGGTTACTTCTTCCGTGAAAATAAATATTTACGGGTGATCCAACTCTTTGCCGTCTATTGTGTCTGGCAAATCCTGATCGGTTCGTGGGCGACGTTTAATGAAGGATTGCCCATCCTGTCTGGAGAAAATATCGGAACCCATCTTTTACGTCCGTACTGGGCACTCTGGTATTTATTCGTCATGGTCGTCTGGTACATCGTCACACCGTACGTCGTCCATCTGCGCGGGTATGTCTGGTTTGGTCTAGCCTTTGCCCTGTTGTATGGCTTTGAGCTAGAAAACACAGGATTTTTAGCCTTACGGAAATTAATCATGTTTTACCCTTACTTTCTGTTAGGGAACTACTTGTCGGAGCATGAATTCATTCGCATCTTTGAAATGCCGAAAAATTTTAAGCGGCGAATGAACGTGCGATTGATCGGCGGACTGGCGTTTGCGAGTGTCGTCGGTTTTCTTCTATATGAGGCGTGGCGGGATACGCCTCAAGAAATCGTCGCCCTCGCCAATGCTTTCAAACATCGCTTCCCGTATGTTGTCCAGTACGACAGTGATGCCTGGATCGGTGTCTTAAAACACAGCGTGATCTATTTCCTCTCGATTACGGCGTCGCTTGGATTCATGATGCTTGTCCCGATGCGTCGTCTGCCGCTCGTGACACGCGCCGGCGAACTCAGTTTGTATGTCTATCTGCTCCACGTCTTCTTCGTCATGGCATGGCGGCAATACGTGACAGAGGCCTTTGTGCCGCAGCCGTGGCTCGCAATGTTGATTGTCACCGGTGTCGCATTATTGATTGTCGGTCTGATCATTCATCCGCTCGTCGTTCGAATCTTACGGCCGTTGATCGAGATTGATATTCGACCAATCGTCGAAGAACGACAAGACCTTTCAAAAAAAGGTTAAATGCTATACAATTTAAAGTAGAGCGATTAATTGATGAAGGGCGTGGATAGTATGTCATATAACTTAAATAACGCGGATGGTGTCGTAAACGTGTCTCAGCAAGTCATTGAAGTCATTGCTGGAGTAGCAGTTCAGGAAACAGAAGGGATTGCCTTTACACAGGACGATTCAAAATTACAGGAAAAACAGATGGTCAAACTCGTGAAAGTCGAAGATGTCGACGGCGCGATCACAGTCAGTCTGTCGGTGCATATCAAATACGGGATGTCGATCATCAAAACGGCCGGTAAAGTACAGGAACGGATTGCGCAAGACATGGAAAACATGTTGGCGTTCCAACCAAAAGCAGTCAACGTCCGTGTCATCGGTTTACTAAAAGGATAATCAAAAATGGACTTTTCGTCACTGACGAGAAGTCCATTTTTTTGAAGAAACGATTAAGGAAGATAACGTAACGCGAGTGAATCCGTTACTTTTGCCGTGTAGTCAAAGACGAACCGGATGGCGCGTTCGCTTTTGGCAGAGACCGTGACGGCTTCATGCTGAGTGGTTGAAACGGTCTGATCGCCGCAGGTTAATTCAAAGTCGAGTGGATCGAGCTCAATCGACTGTTCACTTGGATTACGGACCAGGACGATGGCATTGACGGTCTGTTCACGTTTGAAGAGTGAGACCGGCAACAGCGACCAGCCATCTGTCGGCGGCGCAGGATGAGAGAAAGCAATTTGTCGAATCAAACGCTGCTCCGGAGCGGTGAACGAATCATCAATCACGAGATCAGTTAACTGCTCATTCGAGAAGACGAGCTCGAGCGGAGCATCCAATGTCGACAAATCGACGAACTGCTCTTCCTCTGAAAAATCGAGCCAAAGCGGTAATGTCGCTTTCGGAAGAAGTACCGGTACTTCCTCAATCGTGAACGTTTTCCGAGCGACGAGCTGATCACCCGACAATACAAGGACAACCAAGTCATTGAGCTGGAAATGTTGCTCGAGCGTATTCTGGAACAGAGCAATCAGCTGTAACGGTTCCGTCTGTAAGACTTGAAACAAATGGATCGCGAGCTGACCAGGTCCAAGCTTCGGTAACTGATTCAAGGCATAACGAAAGACATATTCGTCTTCCTTGACGATCGGCATATCCTCGGTGAAGTAAAGAGCAGGTTGAATCAATAACGAATCAGTCGACGGTTGCATGAATCAGTCCTCCTGGTGTAGACGTCTCTTCCGAACGGCAAAGTCCAGAAACGACGTGTTTTTCAAAACTTAAGATGGCATACCGGAAATAATCCATGCCTTCTCGTTCAAAGATCCGGACGGGTTGTTCCTGCCCATAACTACGTAGGTGGATTCCTTCTTTCAACGAGTTCATCGCTGTCAGATGGCTTGTCCATTGTTCATCCAGTACAAGCAACATGAAACGTCGCGCCGCTTCTTCCTGTTCGGCTAAGTGGACTGTCATCTGTTGTTCGACGAAGTCGATCAACGGTTCGAGTTGTTGTTTGACGCCATCGATCGTATCAGCTAAGACGAGTGTGATCGGTTGATGAAGGAGTTGTTCCAGTTCCGTTTTCAGTAAATCAATCGGCCATTCTTCCGGGACCAGTTCGTCTGTCAAATGATGTTCGAGGTACAAATGAACCGTCCGAGCCGCAAATGGTCGGACGAACTGATCCAGTGTCGTCGAGTCAACGATTTGATTACGCAGGCGATAGATGGCAAGACGTTGTTCGCTGATGACTTCTTCGAGTTGGACAAGATCGTCGCGGACACTCCGGTTGACGGATTCGCATGTCTCTTGCGCAAACGCCATCAATTGTTGGGCTTCTTTCGCGCTGATGGGTCCTGTGACTGAACCAAGCTTCTTTTTTACGCGAATCAGGCGATCGCGTGCGAAACGCCGGGGCAGATCATCTTCTAGCGAAAGATAGAAGCGGGTCCGCCCGGGATCACCTTGACGCCCGGCCCGGCCACGCAACTGATTATCGATCCGGACGGATTCATGTCGCTCTGTCCCGATCACAAACAGACCGCCTTTTGCTTTTGCCGTATCATCGAGCAGGATATCGGTTCCACGACCGGCCATGTTCGTTGCGATCGTCACCCGTCCCTGTCGTCCGGCGGATTCGATGATCCGTATTTCTTGATCAACCGTTTTGGCGTTCAAAATTTCGTAAGGGATCTGTCGTTCGTCGAGAACATGCGCAACCTTCAAAGACTGTTCGATCGATGTCGTTCCGATAAGGACCGGTTGTCCGGTCGCATGTGCCGTTTCTGTCGCTCTGGCGATTGCCGTATATTTTTCAGAACTGGTCAAGAACAGGACATCTGGTTCGTCGACGCGGATTTTAGGACGGTTTGGTGGAATCGAGACGACGTCCATCCGGTAGGTCTTCAAAAATTCATCACGCGAAGTCGCAGCAGTCCCTGTCATACCGGAGACATGGTGATACAGGCGGAAATAGTGCTGGATCGTAATTTGGGCCGTCGTCCGATTTTCTTCCGTCACACTGACTTGTTCCTTCGCCTCAAGTGCCTGATGGAGACCGTCAGACAAACTGCGCCCTTCCATGAGACGCCCGGTGAACAGATCGACGAGGGCAATCTTATCATCCTTGACGATATAATCGACATCACGTTGTAAGACGACATGAGCCCGGAGTGCCTGGATGACATAATGAAACAAAACAGCATGTTCAGCGGCAAACAGCTGATCGATACCAAAAACCTGTTCAATCGTTTCGATGCCTTGATCGGTCAGGGCAACCGCTTTGACCTCTTCATCAAACGTATAATCTGCGTCTTCGATAAAGTCTTGGATGACGTGGCGGACGAGCTGTTGCAACCCTTCATGAACCGTATCGCGTTCTGCCATGATGAGGGGCGTTTTCGCTTCGTCAATTAAGACGCTGTCGACTTCATCAATCAAGGCGAAGCGAAGTGGACGTTGCAGGCGATCGTCTGGCCGCATGATGAGATGATCACGGAGATAATCGAATCCGAATTCTGTCCCGACACCATATGTAATGTCAGACGCATACGCGTGTTGTTTTTCTTCAAAAGATAAGTCAGCAGAATTGATACCGACCGTCAAACCTAAAAAGCGGTGAATCTGACCGATTTGCTCGGCATCACGTCTGGCCAGGTATTCATTGACTGTGATGACGTGGACACCTTGTCCATGTAAGGCCTGTGTGAAGCTTGCGAGCGAAGCGACTAACGTTTTTCCTTCACCCGTCGCCATTTCCGCGATATGTCCTGAAAGAAGCGACAGCCCACCGATTAACTGGACATCATAATGACGTAATCCGAGCGTCCGTTTACTCGCTTCCCGGACAAGCGCGAAGGCAGTCACCGTGATGGTTTCGATTTTTTCACCGGCTTGAAGACGGTCTTTTAAGGACTGTGTCAAACGTCGTAATTCTTCATCCGTTTTTTGTTCCATTTCTGCTTCTAAGCTGTTAATTAATAAAACGGTTTTTTCGTAACGCCGCATTCTACGACTCTGTTCATCTATTAATTGTTTAACACGCTGAAACATAGTTGGTCACTCCTTCAGTTCGACTATCAGACTCGTTTTTATTATAACAGTTAAAAATTGTAAAACGAATAGTAAAGAACGAAAAAAGTAAAACATTCCCTTGAATATGAAAACGTTTTCTATTGAAAGGAGTCTGCTTTTTAAGTTGTTTTTTTGATAACGCTTGCAAAGAAGTGAGGGAACAGGTAAAATAATTCTTGAGGCAAGTGCAATCGTTTGCGCAAATCATTCGATTTCTTGTCTTTCATGTACGATGGATGAAAGGATGGATGTCGGATGGCACCAACGATTGAAGCGGTCATTTTTGACTTAGACGGCGTAATTACCGATACAGCCGAGTATCATTATCTGGCTTGGAAACAACTGGGTGAGGAACTGGACATTCCGTTCGACCGGGATTTCAATGAAACACTAAAAGGCGTCAGTCGAACTGATTCGCTCGAGCGGATTTTAACACTTGGCGGAAAGCAGGATGCTTTCACGGAGCAAGAGAAGATAACGCTCGCAACGAAAAAGAATGATCATTACGTCACGTTGATCCAACATATCTCAGAACAGGATCTCTTACCGGGAATCATTGCGTTCCTTGATGAAATCCGTGCTGCTGGCTTGAAGATCGGAATGGCGTCGGCTTCTAAAAATGCGTTGACCGTCGTTGAGGCACTTGGAGTCCGACACTATTTTGATGATATCGTCGATGCAGCGACCGTTGCCCAGTCAAAACCACACCCTGAAGTGTTTTTACGGGCAGCTGAAGCGCTTGACGTCGCACCTGAACGTTGTATCGGTGTAGAAGATGCAGCCGCAGGTATTACGGCGATTCAAGCAGCAGGTATGTATGCTGTTGGAGTCGGACCGGAAACGACGTTACATGAGGCAGACTATCGTGTCGATTCGACGGATTTGCTTTCCCTTGAGCAAATTCTAGCTAGTCGCTAATGAAAATCAACCATTCCCTGATGGTGGATTGTT
The DNA here is from genome assembly GCF_018618815.1 of Exiguobacterium sp. s128. Lineage (NCBI taxonomy): Bacteria > Bacillati > Bacillota > Bacilli > Caryophanales > Exiguobacterium > Exiguobacterium sp. s128. The sequence goes on from NZ_JACSMT010000004.1 coordinate 21,905, forward strand.
TTATCTGATTGATCTCTTTTCATGTGAGTACAAAAGGACCGCTTCCCTGAGCGGTCCTTTTGTCATGCCAAAAAGCCCTGATTCCGGGCGAGGAATCAGGGCTTTTTGACTTACTTCATTTGATCAAAGCGTAGCGAGAATCCCATCTGCAATCGCTTGGGCATAACGTGTTTGATAAGCCGGACTTGCGAGTTTCGCACGATCTGCACTGTTTGACAAGAATCCAAGTTCTGCTAAGACTGCCGGGGCTTGAGTGCCGCGAATGACGGCATAATTGGCGAAGTGTACATTCCGGTTCTTCATGCCGGCATAACTCGTCAGTCGTTGCTGTATGGCTTGTGCGAGTTGAATCGAAGTCGATCCTTTGTAATAAAAGCTTTCCGCACCTGACGCACTTACTGCAGAAGAAGCATTGATATGGATACTGACGAAACGGGATGTCGAAAGTGCATTTGACATCGCACTCCGGTCTCCTAATGTAGGATAATAATCATTCGTATACCGTGTTAACGTCAAATCGACTTTTCCTTCAAGGAGACCTGCGACTTGGCGCGCAACGGCTAAGACGATGTCACGTTCTGCTAGTCCGGATCGGACGGCACCAGGATCATACCCGCCGTGACCCGGATCGAGGACGATCAGCGGACGGTTGGAGGTGTTTGGTTGGAAGAGGGTCAAATACGTCGCTTCTACATAACCACGACGACCATCTGCCGTTTGGACGGCGACGAAACCACGCGTTTTATGGAGACTATTCGTCACGACGAGCGGTGTTCCCCGTCCGAGTCGGGCAGTTTGTCCACTCAAGACGGAAGCGGCAGAACGCAGGGCGACTGTGCTTCCGGAATCAATCAGGACATACATCTTCGCACCAGTGTAGTCGGCTTTGCCGACAGGTGTCGCAGCCGGCGAAGCCGTTCCTTTTTTCAAATAGGTTCCCATGACATAACCTGTTTTCCCGCCATACGTGACTTTATGCCAGTTTGAGCTAATGGACAACGATTGGACGACCTGATTGCTTGGGATCGTCATCAGTAACGTGCCGGAAGTCGTCGGCGCACTACGTAAGTTCAGCCGTTCCGTCGTCGTATAAGCAGTGGTAGGAGCAGCGGTCACTTTTTTTAAGTAGGAGCCAGAGACGAAACCTGTTTTGTTTTTATACGTGACGCGATACCAGTTGCCATCACGGAAACTAGAATCGATCGACGTCTTAACCGGAATCATCAACAGCCGTGTTGATGTCGTCGAGGCAGCTTGACGTAACGATAACGCATCAGTCGTCTGATATGTCGTTTTCGTGAATGTCGTGCCCGAAGCGACTATTAGTTAAGTATTGACCGAGAACATAACCCGTCTTTCCACTGTACGTGACGCGATACCAATCACCAGCACGGTAGTTGGACGTGATGGCTGTGTTTTTCGGAATCGATGTCAATTTTTTTGAGGAAACGGAGTCTGCTGAACGTAGATTTAACAAATCGGTTGTTTTATACGTCGTTTTCGTAAACGTTACTCCAGTTGCAGCCGATACTAATGAGGACGGAAACACGATGGTGATCAGAAGCAAAAGTACTAACGCTGAGGTTAAGATTTTAGTTATTTTGTCCATTAAATTTCCAGTCTCCTTTTAAGTAAAATGAATACGTATAAAACCTTATATAGTCAATTAAGTGCTTTTGAAATAGTTTAATTTATAATTTATATGTTCCGTTCTAGCTCCTTTCTGTTAATATGAAGTGTAGTTAACTGCTACCCAATGAGATAAAAATATTACAGAATAATTAAATATATAATAAAATTATATATTAAAGAGGCAAAATGTAGTGAACTATATTTCAAAAAACATACAATTGAAACATAATTGAAATATTTATGTTTAATTTAGGAAAGTAGGTCAACAAATGGGAACGAGTGAACACATCTACCGAGAGCTGATGGAAATCGAAGAGGAATATCGTCGTTTGCAACGACGCGCAGAATACTTAATCGCGGAACTGAGCCGCGGAACCGGCGACTCAGCAAAAGAAATCGCTGTGACACAAGAACGTCCATTAAAACAACGTCGTGTCAATCAACGTTACCCGCTGGAAGTGTATGTCCACCAGATCAGTGACTTGATGCGCGAACGCGAGTCGATGTCAGCACGTGACATTCAGATGGAACTCGAATTACGTTACCGTCACCAGATCAGCAACATCTATCAGTTGATGGCGAAGGTCGAACAAGCCAACCCTGCGATTAAAAAAGTAGGCCGTGGTATCTATACATATGATCCGTCTGCAGAAGTTCCAATCTTTATGTGAGCCGCTCGTCGGCTCTTTTTTTTTATGATATAATTCGCGCAGGAGCGTGATGTTATTATGTTATGGACGGCGTCCATTGTCTGTTTTATCGCGGCCTTACTGATCACACCCGTCGTGAAACGCTTTGCGATTGCAGTCGGTGCCGTTGACAGTCCGGACGCGCGAAAAGTACACGTGCGGATCATGCCGCGTTTAGGCGGACTCGCGATTTATATCGCCTTCATGATCGGCTACTTTATATTGCAACCTTCAAGTCCGTATGCGACGCATATTTTAGTCGGTGGTTTTGTCGTCATTTTGACAGGAGCACTCGACGACCGTTTTCAATTGAATGCCCGGCTGAAGTTGATGGGGCAGATCATTGCCGCCGTCGTCGTCTTAAATGGCGGAATTCGGATCGAATTCATCAATCTCCCCTTTGATCAACAACTGTTTCTCGGTTGGTGGAGTGTGCCGTTGACGTTCTTGTGGGTCATCGGAATCACGAATGCCGTCAACTTGATTGATGGGTTAGATGGACTCGCAGCAGGTGTCTCGAGCATTGTCCTGTTGACACTGATCAGCTTGGCCGTCATTCAAGGCAACGTCTACGTGACGATCGTCGCGATTCTGTTGTTGATGAGTACGCTTGGTTTTCTGTTCCACAACTTTTATCCGGCCAAAATCTTCATGGGCGATACGGGAGCATTGTTCCTCGGCTACATGCTAGGGGTCTTGTCATTGCTTGGTTTCAAGAATGTCACCTTGTTTTCACTGGCCGTTCCGGTTATTTTGCTTGGAATTCCGATTTCCGATACGTTGTTTGCGATCGTGCGTCGGGTCCTGCAAGGGAAACCACCGTTTGCGCCAGATAAAGCCCATTTGCACCACCGATTGCTTGATCTTGGATTTACGATGCGGCAAGCCGTGCTCGTCATCTATGGACTGTGTGCCGTATTCGGCATGACAGCAATTCTGTTTTCCCAGACGACTTCGCTCGGAGCACTCGTCTCGTTACTCATGTTGTTACTCGTCCTCGATATCTTAGTCGAGTCACTTGGGTTGCTCGGTGAACGGTATCGTCCCTTACTCAATCTGTTAGAACGAATTACATCAAAATAACCAATCAGCCGCTCAAATGATTTGAGCGGCTGATTGACGCTGGGGGTGTCTAAAATGAATCTGATGGAACGTACAGATCGAATTGTCTATCTGGATGTCTTACGGGGATTTGCCTTGTGCGGGATTCTGTTCGTCAACATGCCGAGTTTTCTCGGAGAGCGTTTGACGAGTGAGATGGGACAAGCAGACCAAGTGCTTCGGTTATTGTTTGACCTCTTTATTCAAACGAAATTCTACACGTTGTTCAGTGTGTTGTTTGGAGCAGGCTTTATTTTGTTTATCGATCGTCTCCGTGTCAAAGGGAAATCATTATGGATATTCGTTCGCAGGCTGACTATTTTGTTTGTGTTCGGACTGATTCATCTCTTGTTTTGGAAAGGAGATATTCTTCAGACGTACGCGTTGAGCGGCTTCTTTTTACTCTTATTCGTCAAGACCCGTCCGACGGCGAAGTTATTTGTGGGGATCGCCTTACAACTCTATACGTTTTTCCTATACGTATCGATTTATATGTATGCCCGTTCGGAGGGGGACCAATCAATCGTAGAGCCGGATGGTACGATTCAGGAACTGGTAGCGTCGCGGCAGTTTATTGACTACATATCCTATCACGCAACGGTTCAGCTGCCACAGGCGTTAAGTAACACACTGACGATTTTTCCGGAAATCCTATCACTGTTCTTGATCGGTGCCTATTTGATGGAGCGTTTTACAATCCGACCGCCAGCGACACGGACACTTGCGCTGATATTTGGCATCAGTCTCGTCGTTTCGTTCCCCGCTTTGTATCAAATCATTCGTATTCATCAAGGACCGGTGCCGGACGGATTGGCCAACTACTTTTTTGTTTGGTTGTCCGGACGGACGCTTGCTGTGACTTATGCAGCGGGGGTGGCCTTGCTCCTTCGGTCCGGTCGTTCGCTGTCTGGTTTTCAAGTGCTTGGGCGGATGGCGTTGACGAACTATTTGATGCAGACGATGGTCTTTACGGCACTGATTTTCTTGACGGGGATGTACGGAACGATTCCGTTATGGCAAGGGACGTTGTCTGTCATCGTGTTGTTGGCAGTACAAGTCGTGTTCTCGAACTGGTACTTAAACCGCCACCGTCAAGGTCCGATCGAAGCGGTCTGGCGCGCGGGAACCTATGGTCGTACTAATGGTCGTACTAAATAATCCAATCAGAAGATGCAGGTTGTCACAAAAAATTTACAAACTTTTCGTATGATCAGTGGTGGAGGTGGTTATATGAACAGATGGATCGAAATTTTTATCGTGTCCTTGAAGCTCGGATTAACATCATTTGGCGGACCCGTCGCCCATTTAGGGTACTTTTACGAGGAATATGTCAAACGAAGGAAATGGGTGGATGAGAAGGCGTATGCCGATTTGGTCGCTCTCTGTCAATTCTTGCCCGGTCCGGCTTCGAGTCAGGTCGGAATGGGGATTGGGCTTGTCCGGGGAGGCGTCATCGGCGCCGTCATCTCATTCATCGGTTTTACGTTACCGTCGAGTATTCTTTTGGTCATCTTTGCGTTGCTTGCGACGGAGTTCAATTTGGCAGAAGCCGGCTTCATTCATGGGTTAAAGCTCGTCGCCGTCGCAATCGTCGCCGATGCCGTGCTTGGTATGGGCACCAAACTTGCCGTCGGTCCGAAACGGTTGTTTTTGATGTTGCTTGCCCTTGCAGGAGTCTTGCTCCTCGCACACCCGCTCGCACAAGTCGGCGTCTTGGTTCTTGCAGCGCTGATCGGCCTATTTTGGTTCGAGGATGAACCAGCAAGTGGCGGAAAGTTAGATATTCGTGTTCCACGCCTTCTCAGCATCACTGCTTTGGTCTTGTTCGTGGTCTTGCTCGTTGCGACACCGATTTTAGCGAATGTCGCGACAGGGAATGTCCAACTCACAAGCATCATGTACAGCGCAGGAGCGCTCGTTTTTGGTGGCGGGCACGTCGTCTTACCGTTCTTACAGCAGTCACTTGTTCCGGATTTTTTGACCGGTGATAGTTTTCTTGCAGGTTACGCGGCAGCTCAGGCCGTACCGGGACCCCTCTTTACATTTGCGACGTACCTGGGAACAGTCGTAAACGGTCTGACGGGCGGGATCCTTGCGACACTCGCTATTTTCTTGCCCGGCTTTTTACTTGTCATCGGTGTGCTCCCGTTTTGGGACCGCGTCCGTTCGAACAAACAGGTCGGTCGGATGTTGATCGGGGTGAACGCGGCAGTTGTCGGTATTTTACTGGCAGCTTTGTATGACCCGATCTTTACATCAAGCGTCAAGACAGGTGCCGACTTTTTCGTCGCATTTGGTTTGTTCTGTCTGCTTCGGTTCTATAAACAGTCGCCGCTTCGCATCGTGATAATCGGTGCTTTGGTCGGTACGATCATGAACTCGGTCTGAGTCAAAATCGGGCTCAAGACAAAAAAACGAACGATTCCTCTGTTTTGTAACAGGGAGTCGTTCGTTTTTCGATGGGAGCAAGTACATCGCCAGCTCATTTTTCATGACCGTTCGAGTGTCACGAGGACAATCGCATCACGTGTCTGTTGGTTGGTTTGGCGAAATCCAAACTGTTGATATAAGGCAATCGCTGGATGATTTGCAGCAGCCGTCGAGACGAAACGAACGGTTTGTCTCGTCAAAACATGTTGCACGAGCTGTTTCGCGATCCCCTGACGAAAATGATCCGGGGAGACGATCAGCCGTGTGATCGTTTCCTGTTCAAGGGTCAGGATCCCGACAAGTGATCCCTCGCACACACAAACATAACCGCTGGGCTGCTCCTGCCTCAGTTGGGCTTCCGTTTGCTGGAGTGGTGGGAAGTGAGAGGCGCCAATCAAATCCGCCTCGACTTGATAAGCTTGTTGTTGAAGGTGGTAGAGAGCTGGATAATCAGTTGATTCCAGTTGTCGAATCATCCGTGACCTCCGGCGTAAGCGTTGGATCGTCAGCTGTAGTTGGCAGGTTAAGCTGTTCTTTTAAGGCGGCTTTTGCTTCTGTCAGTGATGTTGGATCAAGCTGATAATAGTAGGCACCATTGATTTTCGTGTCGGTTCCTTTCAAATCAATCCGATTGACCGCATTCAGGGACTTCGCGAACGGTTGGAGCTGGAACGCTTCTGTCAGTGACATGTTCGTCGTGAAGTTATCACCAGTCGCATCCATCAATTTATTTAGCTTCGTGATGGATCCAAAAGATGTCGACTGATCGATGATTGCTTGGACGACCTGTTGCTGCCGTTTTGTCCGTCCGATGTCACCTTCAGGATCCTGATAACGCATCCGGGCATAAGCAAGCGCTTCTTCTCCATTTAAGCGTTGAAGACCCGGTTCGAGTTTGACACCATTTTTTTGGTCTGATGAGTTCAACGTATCGATTGGTAATTTGACGTCGACGTCGATCCCGCCAACGGCATCGACGATTGCGACGACACCATTGAAGTTGATCGAGCCATAATAATCGATCGGGATGTCAAGCAGCGTCTCGACGGTTTCGATCGTCGAATCAATTCCGCCAAAGGCATAGGAATGGTTGATCTTATCTTCGTAACCGACAGACGGAATCATGACGAGGGAATCACGTGGAATGCTGAGCAGGTTGACTTTTTTATCGGTTTTATTGAAAGTTGCGACAATCATCGTATCGGCTCGTGAAGATGTGTCACCGGGCCGTTCGTCCGTTCCGACAAGCAGGACGGAAAAATGGTCTTTCGTCAAATCGACGGCGGCAGCCCGTTTGTCTGATTTATCACCACGCGACAGTTTGACTTCTGATTGTTTCGCTGTCTGGAATGTTTTATTCGCGACATAGGCAAATGCGGCACCTCCTGTGATGAAAACAACTAGGAATACGGTGACGAACAATTTAAACCAAGACCGTTTCGGTTTTTGTTTTGCAGAACGGGATCGTTTCGAGTCATCCACAGTTCATTACTCCTTACTTTACTGAATTATTAGAAAACTTTTAAATTCTTTACAATCAGTATAGCAGGTCAAGGTTGAATGTCACGTTCGATGTAGTGGGAAACGGTTTTCTCGAGAACCGCTTGTCCATTTGTCAGGTTCGTCATCCAATCGATGAAAGGAGGGACATCTTTTTCTTCCACCCAGACATCAATCTTGACGTGATCGAGATAATGAATCTGCTCGATGATGTGTGGTGTTGCTCGCAACTCATTCTCGAGCTTCCCTAACCACGTATAGTCGACTGTGATTTCAACGAGATCGTGAGGAACCCGTTCAATGATCCCGACTGCGTTTAAGGCTTCCGAGACACTGGTGCCATAAGCACGGATCAATCCGCCGCCACCGAGTTTAATGCCCCCGAAATAACGGGTGACGACGACGACGGTATTTCGGAGATTCCGTTTTTTTAAGACTTCGAGCATCGGGACGCCGGCTGTCCCACTTGGTTCACCGTCATCATTGGCTTTTTGGATCTCATTTCGTTCACCGATGACATAAGCGGAACAATTATGATTCGCATCGTGATGTTTTTTTTTGAGGTCCGCAATGAAGCCCTGTGCCTCTTTTTCTGAGGTGGCACGCGCTAAATATGTAATAAATCGTGACTTTTGGATAATGATTTCATGGAAACCGTTTTCTTTTACTGTATAATAATTAAATAATGTCATAATCAAAAATGTCCTCCTCGTGAACTAGTTCTTTCTAGCATAACGACGATTAGAGAGAGAGACAACCGTGGGGACTGGCAAGGAACGGAGGGAGTAGTATGACGAATGAGATGGGGGAGCGACTGTCCTTGAATGATATCGTACAGAACATCATTGGTGTCGTAGAAGAAAGTCGGGAAGAAATCGTTCGCATCACAGAAAGTTCACGTGAACAGTATGCTGAGATCCAGCAAGAGTTGCGGGAACTGAAGACACGTGTTCACGACTATATTAAAGAAGCCGAACGGCTGGAACGACACATTAAGGACTCGAAAGCGCGACTCGTCATCGTGAGCAAGAACTTCGACAACTACTCGGAACAAGATATCCGGTCCGCGTATGAGACGGCAAACTCGCTTCAACTCGAATCATTCATCAACCAACGGGATGAGATGAATTGCCGCAAGCGGCGGGATGAACTCGAACGACGTTTGATTCAACTCGATGAGACGATTGAACGAGCCGACATGCTGATCAGCCGTGTCTCGGTTGTCCTGAATTTTTTGACAGACGATATGCAGGTCATGAATGAAAAGTACGAAAAAGCGATGCAGAAACAAGAAATGGGATTAAAAGTCTTTCAATCGGCTGAGAATGAACGGCGTCGGCTCTCGCGTGATATGCATGATGGTCCGGCACAGACGCTGGCCCATGTCTTGATCCGGGCCGACTTGATTGAAAAAATCCATCAACATAACGGGGCGGAAGCCGCTTTTGAAGAGATTCATCGTCTGCGAACGTTGATTCGTGACGGGTTAGCCGACATCCGGCGCATCATTTATGATTTACGTCCGATGACGCTCGATGATCTCGGATTTGTCCCGACACTCGAACGTTACTTACGACATATGCAGGAAATTTCCAACATTCCGATCCACTTCAACTATCTCGGGGGAGGGGAGCGGATTGAGTCGACATATGAAGTCGCCGTCTTCCGAATTGTTCAAGAAGCCGTCCAAAATGCAGTTAAGCATTCCAAAGCAGGGGACATTCGTATTATCATAGAACAGTACCAACATTCCGTTCGGATTCATGTCAAAGATAATGGAATCGGATTTGATTTTGATTCGATCGTCGAATCGTGTGATGAATCGTTTGGATTGATCGGAATGCGTGAACGGATTGAATTGATTGATGGTGAGTTTGAGATCGAGACGCAACCCGGAAAAGGGACAGTCATCAAGGTAAGGATTCCAGTTGAGGAATCCGGAGTGAGAGGGGAAACACTGTGAATAACGAGCAAGTAAAAGTAGTCATCATCGATGATCATCAGCTTTTCCGTGAAGGCGTCAAACGAATTCTTGATTTCGAACAAGAGTTCATCGTCGTCGCGGAAGGGGAAAGCGGAGCGGATGTCATTCCGCTTGTCGAAGCCCATCAACCTGATATCGTCTTAATGGATATAAATATGCCGAAAGTCAATGGTGTCGAAGCAACGAAACGTCTGATGGAAGTTCATCCGGAAGTTCGTGTCATCATTCTGTCGATCCATGACGATGAAACTTATGTCATGCATGCGTTAGGGGCAGGGGCAGTAGGATATCTCTTAAAAGAGATGGCGACGGATGAGCTCGTGAATGCGATTCGTTCCGTTTACCGGGAAGGTGGTTATGTCCATCCGAAAGTCACGCCGAACTTACTGCAAGAATACCGTCGTTTGATGAAGATGAAACAGACGATGTCTTCTCAACCCATTGAAAAACGTGTTGCCGAAGCACCGTTACACGTATTGACACGTCGGGAATGCGAAGTCCTGCAGCTGCTCGCGGACGGTTTCTCGAACCGGGCAATCAGCGATACATTGTTCATCAGTGAAAAGACTGTCAAAAACCATGTGTCATCGATTTTACGTAAGATGAATGTTCCTGACCGAACTGGTGCCGTCGTCGAAGCCATTCGACGGGGCTGGGTCGTCGTCGTTTGATTTCAGGACGGAAGCCGATTCGGCTCCGTCTTTCTTTTTTTTACCTCCTTACATATGATATGATGAAAAAGCGATTGTGACCTGTCAGAATACTTTATGTCACGACGGAACTCTTAAAAGCGAGGAAATTCACGAATGAGCCAGATTGTGATTTTAACGGATAGTACAGCCTATCTGCCAACTACCTATTGTGAAGAAAACAACGTCCATGTCGCACCGCTTAGTGTCATTTTTGATGGAGAAGCGTACCGGGAAGGCATTGATATTTCCGTACCTGACTTTTATCAACGGATTCAGACAGGAAGTCTCCCAACGACTTCGCAACCGAACATCGGCGATCTCGTCGATGCGTTTGAACGTCTTCCACAAGGGACGGATATCATCGGCATCACGTTATCGAGCGGAATCAGTGGCACGTATCAGGCACTACATACGATCAATCTGATGGTCGAGCACGTCCAGGTCCATCCAATCGATTCCCGGATTTCCTGTATGCCGCAAGCCTTTTTAGTGAAGGAAGCGGTCCGGATGCGTGATGCAGGTGCGACGGCAGCTGAAATCGTCACGCGCCTTGAAGACTTAAAAGGACTGATCCGCGCCTACTTCGTCGTCGATGACTTAGAGCATCTGCAGCGTGGCGGACGCCTCAGCATGACGCAAGCTGTCGTCGGTTCGTTTTTGAAGATCAAACCGGTCCTTCACTTTGTCGAAGGGAAGATCGTGCCGTTCGAAAAAATCCGGACGTTTAAACGGGCAGTCAAACGAATCGAAGAGATGATGGAAGATACGATTCATGGAACCGGAGCCGGTTACGTCATCGGTGTGATCCACGCAGAAGATTCGTCTAAAGCAGAAGCCGAGATTGCGGTCTTGCAGGAACGATTCCCGGAAGCCCGGATCGAGATGAGTCTGTTTGGTCCGGTCATCGGAACGCATCTTGGACCGGGAGCGATCGGGATCACGTGGTATCAAGAAGCTTAACTCTAGAACAAGCGAAACGGATAGTTGAAACTTTCGGCGTGTCTACTTAAGTAGATGCGTCTTTTTTGTGGAGTTGTTTGCATTTTGTGATGGCGTGACACGATTTGGATGAGCAGGAAATACGAGGACGTTGACGAAAAACATGTCTACGCTGGCGTGAAGGCCGGTCGTAGAAAGGACGTGACAGATGGATCTGAGAGGACGCGTGATTCCTTCATATCAGCTAGACGCACCGGTCGACTATCCAATCAAACGCTTGCCGGCCGTGACATGGCGTTGTCAACGGTGTGGTCAGTTACCGACGCGTGGTCCGTGTACGTGTGGGAAACGGTGTTATTACTGCCGTCATTGCCTGGTTTTTGGCAAGTTGCGGACATGTGACTACCTGGTAACGGACCCACGCCCGTTAGAACCGGTTCAAGCCGACCACCATGCCGAACTAAACTTGACTGTCGACCAGCAACGGATCGCGAGCGCAATCGTCGAGACGATTGATCAAAAGAAGCGATTGCTCGTCCACGCCGTCTGTGGAGCCGGTAAGACACCGATGCTGTTTCCGGGCATTGAACGGGCACTTTGTACACAGAAACGTGTCTTGATCACGACACCACGAGCGGATGTCGTGCGGGAATTGACGGTGCATGTGAAGCGGGCATTCCGGCAGACCACAATCGTTTCGTTGTTTGGTGGATCCGCAGATCGCCTTCAACTTGGCGATATCACGATTAGTACGACCCATCAATTGATTCATTACCGTAGTTGTTTTGACGTCGTCTTCATCGATGAAGTCGATGCCTTCCCTTATCATGCCGACCGAACGTTACACCGCTACGTCCACCAAGCGATGCGGTCAGGGGCCTCGCTGATTTTACTGAGTGCGACTCCGTCGTTACGCAACAAATTCCTTCCGACCGTCCGGCTGATGCGCCGCTATCACGGATTTCCGTTACCTGTCCCCCGTCTACAGATTCCGTATACCGAGACGGATGTCTTGGACTGGCTCGCCACCCATTCGACGAAACCCCGACTCGTATTCGTCCCGAAAGTCGACGACCTGAAGGTATGGCAAGAAGTATTCCGTCAACACCAACTGAAAAGCGAAACCGTCCATGCTGCCGATCCGGACCGGATTACGAAGGTCGGACAGTTTCGTCAGACGACCGGAATTTTGCTGACGACGACGATTTTAGAACGGGGCGTGACGCTCGTTGATGTTCAAGTCGCCGTGCTGGGTGCCGATCAAGCGTTTAGTGTCGCGGCGTTGATTCAAATCAGCGGTCGTGTCGGACGGAGTGCGGATTTTCCGGAAGGCGAGGTTGTATTTTTTGCGAACGACCGCTCCGATGCGATGTATCAGGCGATTCATCAGATCAAACAAGCGAACCGGGAGGGATTTCGATGAACTGCGGACTTTGCGGACAGGCATTTTTACCAAGTTGGTCGTTGTCGAACGTCTGGACTAGGCAAACTCTATGTCCAACCTGTAAAATAGAATTTGTGAAAAAAGGGGAATGCGCAGACTGCGGAAAACCGGGACAAGCGCTCTGTGCGGACTGCCAGCAGTGGCGAACGCAGGGACAAGCACTGGTCACACATCCCTTGTTTCTTTATCATCCGCAGGCCAAGGCATTTATGAAACAGTATAAGTTTCTCGGAGATACCGCTTTGCTCGAAGTGTTTAAAACAGAGCTGAAGAAGGTAAAAGTTAAACAGGACTGGATTGTTCCGATTCCGTTAAGCCCGGAACGGTTGGCAGAACGTCGTTTTAATCAAGCCGAATGGATTGCCCGGATGTTGCGGGGGCGTGTCCATCTGGCATTGGAGCGAACGGATGGTGTTGCGCTCAGCCACTTATCGAGACGACAACGGCACGAGCGGACGAACCCGTTTCACGTCATTCAACCGGTTGGTGGAAAAAACATTCTGCTTGTGGATGATGTGTACACGACAGGAATCACCTTACGCCAAGCGGCTTCTCGACTGCGTGAAGCCGGAGCGAACGAAATTTCTGCCGTAACTTTATTTCGAAGTGTTTAAAAAAGTCTCCTTCCTGCCGATATTCAATATGAGGTGAAGGAAATGGATGTATTAAACTGCAAAACTTGTGGGAAGTTATTTGTTCGTCAATCTTCTGATCTCTGTGTGGATTGTATCAGAAAAGATCATACTGATTTTGAGAAGGTGCGTGAGTTCCTGCGAGAACGGCGAAAAGTCCGAACCTCACCTGTCGATGTTGAGATGACTATCGGTGTGAAAAAAGAAAATGTATACCGATACATTAAAGAAGGGCGATTGTTGATTTCTGAGATTTCTCAGATGGAGATCATGTGTGAGAGTTGCGGGAAGCCCTCCCGTGATGGCACGATTTGTGCCGAATGTCGTGAAAAGCTGCGACGTGACCTCGCCCAAGCGATGCTGGATTCTTCTGCCCCTTCGAAACCGAGAACGTATCGAACTTGAATTAAGAATCTTGTAGTCTAGAAAGCAGGTGTTCACATGCGAATTGATTCTACGAAATGGGTGAATATGCCTAAAGCGTACGAAAAAAATCAAAAAGTAGAAGGAACAGAACCAACACGTACGAATCGGCCGGATGAAGTGACGATCTCAAGCGAAGCGCGGATGCGTTTTAGTGAGACCCCCTCTTCCCGGACCGAGAAAATCGAATCCCTTCGTCAAGCCATTCAGGATGGAACCTATAAACCGGATGCGAAAAAAATCGCGGAACGTTTCTTGAACTTGTAAGAAGGTTAACTCAGACAGTAGAGGCGACTCGGGGCACGGATGCGCGGGTCGTTTTTTATATGAACGCATATACATAATAGAAAAGGAGGAATGGACGGATGGAACTCATCGATCAGCTTACGGCAGCACACATTCCGTTATTAAAACTAGCAGAAGAAAAAAAGCAGGTCCTGATTCAAAACGACATGCAACGTCTTTCGCAAATCGTCAAGGAAGAACCGGTTCATCTGAAACGAATCGAACAGTTGGAACAGCAACGGATCGAGCAGATGGGGACGATGACGATGACGGAATGGCTACAGGTTCATCCGACAGATGTCGATTCCATGCGTCAGTTGCTCCAGGCAATCGGTCAACTGAAGGCACTCAACGAACTAAATGCCGACCTGCTCGAACAGTCGCTTCAGTATCTCAACTGGCATCTTGAGCTGTTGATACCGGAAGCCGATGATTTTACATATGGTCAATCCGCGCTGGACCGCGCACACTTCAATCGCAATGCCTAAGGGGGAAACAACATGGGATCAACATTCATGGGGCTTGAAACAGGCCGGCGTGCGCTGACGACGAATCAGTGGGCACTCCAGTCAACCGGAAACAATATCGCCAATGCAGGAACCGTCGGATTTTCACGGCAACGTCTTGTCATGGCGACAACAGAACAACTGTCGATGGCAATCGGGACAGGAAAGATGGGACAAATCGGGACCGGTGTGAAAGGTGAACTCCTCGAACGTGTCCGTGATGTCATGCTCGATAAACAATACCGGGACGAGGCGACGAAGACATCTTATTATGGTACAAAAGAAGCCGCATTCGGTCGGATGGAAGACGTCATCAATGAACCGTCCGATACCGGCTTATCCAAAGCCTTTGATGGGTTTTGGGAATCCCTTCAGACGTTATCCACAAATCCCCAAGATTCCGGTGCTCGGAGTGTCGTTCGTCAAAAAGCAGAGACGTTGACACAAACGTTTAATTATATGGCGAAGGCACTTAATCAAGTACAAGGTGACTTGAAAAGTGAGATTGAGGTCTCGACCAAAAAAGTAAATGATCTGTTCAAAAAGATTCATAATATCAATGCGGAAATCCATACGGTCGAACCACTTGGTGTGTTACCAAATGCACTTTATGATGAACGAGACCGTTATTTCGATGAACTCGCAGAGTACGTCGATTTTGAAAAAGTATCAGTCGACGGCGATGCGATTCAGCAAGGAACACTTGGAAATACGGTTAAAACGGCAGAGGGTCGGATCGATGTTCGAATCAAATTACCGAACGGTGATAAGTTGCTTGCAGTGGATTCGGATTTACCACAAGCTGGAACGTTGACCTTTACAACAGATGACAATGGTCTTTATACAGGATTCAAAACGGATTCACAAACGATGTCATTTGACACAGCCGGCGGTTTTTCATCAGGTCGATTAATTGGTCTGATTGAGATGTATGGACACGTGGAGGATGGTCAAGCAACCGGTGAGTACGTCAACATGCAAGGACATTTGGATGAGATGGCGACGACGTTTGCGACTGCATTCAACGAAGCGCATGCGACGAATGTAAAAAAAGACAAGACAGCGGGTACAAGTGAATTTTTTGTTTCTTCCAACGGAGAAGCAATCACAGCGAAGTCGATTACGCTTGGAGCAGACATTAAAAAGAGTCTAGATAACATTGCTACCTCGACGGACGGGAACATCGGTGATAGTGCCGGTGCCTTGAAGCTGGCCAACATGAAGACGGCAAGCATTCGTTTTGAACGATCCGATACGACGACGACAATTGGTTCGTTTTATCAAAACGTCATTGGAGACATGGCAGTCGCAACGGATCAGGTCGCTCGGCTCGGTCAGAGTTCTGCCGTCTTGATGGAAAGTGCGGAACAGCGCCGTATGTCGGTTTCTGCTGTTTCGATTGATGAAGAGATGACGATGATGATTCAGTACCAACATGCATACAACGCGGCAGCGCGTAATATTACTACGGTTGATGAGATGCTTGATAAAATCATCAATGGTATGGGAATCGTAGGACGGTGATGACTAAATGCGCGTAACACAAACGATGCTGACGAAAACGAATATCGGACATCTCTCGGCCAGTTATCAAAAACTGAGTGCGATGCAGGAACAATTGATCAGTGGAAAAAAGATTCAGCGCCCATCTGAAGATCCAGTCGTCGCGATGCAGGGGATTCGTTACCGGACGGAAGTGCGTGAAGTCGAACAGTTCAAAAAAAATGTCAATGAAGCGACAGGTTGGATGGACTTGACGGACTCTGCACTGAACGAAGTGACATCCGCCATGAGCCGGGTCCGTGAATTGACGACACAAGCTGCGACGGATACGTATGATGCTACGCAACGAAAAGCAATCCAAAGCGAAGTTGGTCAGTTGATTGAACATATCGGGACACTGGCGAACACGAAATATAATGAAAAAGCCATTTTTAATGGAACAAAGACCGATCAGCCGTTCATTTCGATGGAAGGTCTGAAAGACTATTTAACAACACCAGGTAAGGCGGTTGATACCGTTTTTACGGACGGTGATCCAACTGAAAAAGAAAATGAAGTCATCCGCTATGAAATTTCTTCCGGAATTGAAGTCCAAGTCAACGTTTCACCGACGAATGTCTTTAGTCCGGAGACGTTCACGACGCTCAAAAAATTATACGATGCCCTTGGTGGGGTTTCGGACGCAGGTGTCGTCGATAGTTCAAATAATGGAGCCGAATTGTCAGGGATGTTAAAAGATCTTGATAGTATGCTCAATCAAACGGTCGAAACGCGTGCTGATCTCGGGGCGCGGGTCAACCGACTCGAATTGAATGCGTCGCGTCTGGAAGATCAAGAAATTATCGCGAAATCGGTCATGTCGGATAACGAAGACATCGAAGCCGAAAAAGTCATCATGGAACTGAAGTCGTATGAAACGTTACACCGTGCGGCACTCAGCGCGGGGGCGCGGATCATTCAGCCGACCTTGCTTGATTTCTTACGTTAAGAAGGGAATGACGGACGGTGAATCTGCCACATCTTGAGATGCGTCAAACGTCAGCGAAGATTGGAATCAATACGACCCGAGCCACGCTTGAGCAGCATCAGGCACCGGCGTCGTTATCGATCGAACAACCAAAAGGGAATCTGTCGATCGAGACAGTCGCAGCACGTCTCGAAATCGACTCGACCCAAGCGATGATTGAAACGGGACGGCTTCCAGCGTTTGAGTCCGTCCAGCGTTATGCGGAATATGGTCGTCAGATGGGGCAACAGGCAGTTAGTCGGGCAGCAGCGGAAGGCGATCAATTGATGCGAATCGAGCAAGGGGGCAATGCAGTAGCCCGCGTCGCAAAATCGCGGGACACGCCGCCTGCTGAAGTGACGACACTTGGTTTCTCGCCACGTAGTCTCGACCGGGTCAAAATCAATTACACGCCGGCAGAAGTACAACTCAACTATACGGCTGAGAAACCACGGATTGAGGTTCAGGTCAATCGACCGGAGTTGAACGTCACGGAAGGTACGGTCGAAATTTATCTGCGGGAACAAAATCAACTGGATATGTGGCCGGTCGGCGGCATATTCGATGGGGAAGGATAATCATATGCAAATCAACACTGATTTTTTTGGTACGGTGCAAGTAGATGAAAGTGAAATCATTACCTTTGCTTCAGAAGTACCGGGTTTCCCGGATGCCCGGCGTTTTATCCTGTTACCGTTTGGAGAAGGGGTTCCCTTTTGGTCGTTTCAATCGATTGATCAGGAGGAATGTGCGTTTGTCGTGACAAATCCGTTTTGGATTGATCCGGATTACGTGTTTGAATTACCAGAGTCGGCCAAAGAACAACTGGGTATTCAAGAGACTGCACAAGTTGCTGTTTATACGACCGTGACCTTACGGGAACCGTTCCAAGAATCGACGACAAACTTGCGCGCCCCGTTCGTCATGGAGACGAAACGTCGTCAAGCGAAACAGATCATCCTCGACGAAACGTATGCGAACCGACGGATGATTGGTAGTTTGACCGAAGTAGGTGGCCGCTGATGCTCGTTTTAAAACGAAAAGCAGGAGAAGCGATTCAAATCGGCGACGATATCGAGTTGACGATTCTCGCGATTGAAGGCGATCAAGTCAAACTGGGGATCAATGCCCCGCGGCAAATCGATATTCACCGGAAAGAGATCTATCTGGCGATTCAGGACGAGAATGCGGAAGCATCGCAAAGTACCGGTTTGATGAGCCAATTGTTGAAACAGCGGACGGATACATAATCAAGGCTTCTTTTGCTAAGTCCTAGCAGAAGAAGTTTTTTCATCTCACGAAAAAAATGCTCATTTCTTTTGAATCGTGTATAGTAATGTAGAGAAAAGAAACCTTTTTGACTAAAGAGGGAGTGTAGTGGGATGAATGAGACGAAGCAGCTGAAGAAAGATGCGAATCGTGTACTAAAAGCGACGAGCCGGACCTTTTATATACCGATCAGCCGTCTATCACAGGAATTACAGGAAGCAGTCGGCGCTGCTTATTTATGTATGCGGGCAATCGACGAGATCGAGGATCACGAAGAGTTGTCGACAGACATCAAAACAACCTTGTTGCGCGAGACCGCCTTACTGATGCGGGGAACATTTTCGAGTGAAACATACCGGACGCTGATTGCACCGTATGCCAATCAGTTACCGGAAGTGACACGTCGTCTTCCGGAATGGATCGCTTACTGCCCAGTCGGCATTCGGGCGAAAGTACTGGAATCGACGGCTGAGATGGCGGAAGGGATGGCGGTTTGGGCGGAACGAGACTGGACGGTTAAAACAGCTGCTGACTTGGATGAATATACGTATTACGTGGCGGGACTCGTCGGTGTCATGTTATCGGATATCTGGTACTGGAAAGCCGGTATCGTGACCGATAAACAGCAGGCGATTGGTTTTGGACGCGGCTTGCAGGCTGTCAACATCCTACGGAATCAACAAGAAGATGCCGAACGTGGGGTCGGCTATTTCCCACCAGGTTGGACGACGGAAACGATGTTTAATTATGCACGCGAGAACTTAGCGGAAGCGGATGCGTATCTGGCATCGATTCCAAAACAGACGACGATTTATGAGTTCTGTAAGATTCCCCTGGCTCTTGCACACGGGACGCTCGATGCGCTCGCACGCGGAAAAGAAAAACTCAGTCGACCGGAAGTCTTGAAGATTGTCGGAAGTGCGGTTTTAAAACGATAAGTGAATTTAAACGGAGACCTCGTTCCTAGGAACAGGGTCTCCGTTTTTGTGATTAACGAATATCTTCGAGGTACGATAAGACTTTTTCTTCATATGCTGCTCGGTCATGTTTGTAGGACTGGACATGTCCACCGTTTTCCGTGACGTACAACTCAGACCGGGGTGCTGCTTTTTGGAGGCGCATGCTTTCCGTCACGGGAATCGCATCGTCGTCTTTCCCATGAATCATGAGAATCGGATACTCGATTCGGCGAATCGCTTCAATCGGCTTGACCCGTTCCGGATTCAGTCCGGTCAACGGTGGTGTCACCTGCAAGATGATCGGTGTGAACGGGAAGTTAGGCAGTCCACTCCAAACCGGCAGATTCGTCTCGAGATAATTTTTGAGATTGCTGAACGGACTGTCGGCGATGACACCAGCCACGTCCGCTTTTGGTGCCGTGACGAGAGAAGTCGCAGCCCCCATCGAGATCCCGTA
This sequence comes from Exiguobacterium sp. s128, assembly GCF_018618815.1. Classification (NCBI taxonomy): domain Bacteria; kingdom Bacillati; phylum Bacillota; class Bacilli; order Caryophanales; genus Exiguobacterium; species Exiguobacterium sp. s128. The sequence goes on from NZ_JACSMT010000004.1 coordinate 41,356, forward strand.
GAGGACAACCGGTTCGGATGCGCGGGACTTCGCATAATTAACGGCCGTCAATAAATCATCCTGTTCTTTTGCGCCAACCGTGACACGTTTTCCTTCGGATTCACCGGATCCCCGGAAATCAAATGTCAGTACATTATAGCCGGCTTCATGAAACTTTTTGAACAGTGGTAAAACCGGCAAATCATTTTGCTCCCGGTTTTTCCCGTACCCGTGGGCGAAGACGATCGTCAGCTTGGCGTCTTCACTAGGAATCCACCAGCCGGACAGGCGCGTCCGGTCTTTGACGGACCGGAAGGAAATATTCTCATAAGCAAGACCTTCTGCTTTTTTCGGATTGGTCGTCAGCGGTTCCCGCGTCGGCTCCGTCAACGAAGAACCGACGTAGGCGGAAATCCCGACGATCGCAATCAAAACCAGGACGATCAATACGATTAGTCCGGCAATCAGTTTCTTACGGTGTTTTTTCAACAACGACACGGCGATCCTCCCTCTCTATTCTGATCCTATCCATTGCTTAATGGATGTCTTTTTTCTTGAAACGACCACCATGGACATCGTGAATATTGCCGATGGCGATGAAGGCTTCTTCGTCAAAATCACGGACGATTTCTTTTAATTTCGTTTCTTCCAGACGACTGATGACACAAAAGATGATTTTTTTGTCATCCCCGGAAAACGCACCTTCTCCATTTAAGTAGGTCATCGTCCGACCAAGCCGGTCCATGATGGCTAGACCAATCTCTTCGTGGTTTTCAGAAATGATCCAGACACTTTTGGACTGATCGAGTCCATCAATGACGACATCAATCGTCTTAAACGCGATGAAATACGTAATCAACGAATACATCGCCCGATCCCAGCCGAAGACGAAACCCGCAGCACCTAAGATGAAGACGTTAAAGAACATGACGATCTCACCAACAGAAAAAGGTGTCGAGCGGCTAAACGAAACGGCTAAAATTTCCGTTCCGTCGAGCGAACCACTGGCCCGAATGACAATTCCGACCCCAATTCCAAGAATCAATCCACCAAACACAGTCGCGAGTAAATCGACACTTGTCATCGGTCCGATGTCTTCGAGCAGTTTCGTCGCCATCGCCATGATTGAGATGGCATAAAGTGTCGACAAAGCAAACGTTTTCCCGATTTGTTTATAACCAAAGAAGATGAACGGAATATTGAGGAAGAACAACCATAAGGCAAGCGTCGTATCCGTCAGTTTGGAGGCAATGATCGAAATCCCAACGATACCCCCATCGATGATGCTGTTTGGGACAAGGAATCCTTTTAGTCCGATCGCAAAAATCACGGCACCAATCGTCAATAACAACAGGCGACGCACGAGTTGCCATTTCGTCGAACGGCGGTGTCGTTTGGCCTGTTCAGCAGCGGGCATCGAATCCCTCCTTTTTACACACTTTTCATTACTATAACAAAAAAGCACTAAGGCGCGCGAGAACGACCTTAGTGCTGGTATTATCCGATATAGCGAAGAGACTGGAAAAAACGTAAGACCAGTTCAGCTTCTTGGACCGTTTCATATTGTCCGACATATTGTCCCTGTTCGATGGTGATGATGGACAGGGTACAGGAGACCATCTGAATCCCTTCGGCGAGCCGTACTTCAAACGTCGCAGTCTGTAACGGCAGTGGCGTTTTCGTCGTGAAGTAGAGATGACGGGTACTCGTCCGGTGCGCCTGAATGTTTGAAAAACTAAAATCAAGGGCTTGATTCTGATGTTTCAGCATCTTGATTTTTCCTGGGACGGAGAAACTCGGAACGGTATCGGACGCAAGGGAACAGGCTTCAATCGGATACAACACTTCCCGTAAGAGGAAACTTTCCATCACCTCTGCCGACACCGGTCTACTGAATAAATAACCTTGGATATTCGGACAGTTCAAGGACCGGAACATCTCGAGTTGTTGTAAGGTTTCGATGCCTTCTGCGATGACGGCTAGATTAAACTCTGTCGCCATGTAAAGAATACTTTTGACGATGGCTTGCGCTTTTCGATCCTCCGCGATATGCGTCGCAAATTGCCGATCGATCTTGATGACGTTGATCGGATAACGTTGCAAATAGACCATTGAGGAGTATCCTTTTCCAAAGTCGTCGAGAGCAATCCGAACACCAAGCTGACTTAAGTGTTCGAGGGTCCGACTGATGTTCGGGTCATCCATGATCAAGGCGGCTTCCGTGATTTCAAGTTCAAGCAGATCGGCCGACAGCTTGTACGTGGTCAGAGCTTGTTCGATTTGATGCTCGAACCCGGGGATCAAAAACCGTTTTGGGGAGACGTTGACGGAAATCGGAACGAGTTCAGCACCGGCACGGGACCAGTTGACCATCGCCTGACAAGCCGTCTCGACGACCCAGTCGCCAATTGCGATATGGAGTGCACTTTCTTCTGCCAGTGGAATAAAATCATTTGGTGGAATCCGTCCCCATTCCGGGTGTTGCCACCGGATCAAGGCTTCGAGACCAATGATTTTCCCAGTCCAGCTATCGACTTTCGGTTGGTACTCGAGAAACAGTTGATTCCGCTCGATCGCGTAATGCAAATCTTGTTCGAGCCGGTAACGGCGGTAGTAATCGATATCGAGATTGGACGCATAATGATGGACGGCACTATGGTCTTCCCGGCGCGAACGCCGCAGTGCCGTATACGAATGTTTCATCAGTTCAATCGGATCATGACTATCATCCGGAAAACGGCTGATCCCGATCGAGACCCGAGCAAACAAGGCGTACGGTTCAATCAGAATCGGTGCAGCAGATAACGTGAGTAAGGCTTCAGCACACGATGTGACGTCTTGCTTGAAGCAGGACGGAATGAGCATCGCGTATTCATCACCACCGAGATGACCAAAAAAGACTTCATCCGGTTTTGATGTGTAGAGAAGAGCACTCGTCGCTTGAATCCACTGATCACCGGACGCATGACCAAAGGCATTGTTGATTTCAGAAATCCGGTTAAATGAAATCGATAAAATCGAGAAGGTGGTATTCGTTTGCATCCAGTCCTTGATGGTTTCAGTTAATGAGATCCGGTTCGGCAAACCGGTGACGGAATCGTGCATCGCGAGTTGCTGCAACCGTTCTTCATATTCTTTTTGTAACGTGATGTCATGCATGATGCTGTTCGTATAAGCAATCGATCCATCGAGCTGGAAGACAGGGATTTGTTGATCCTCGATCCACTTGCAACGGCCGTCCGGGAAAACAAGACGGTATTGAATCGTACTTGATTTTCCGGAAGTCAAACGACGGATGAACTGCTTCATCGCCGTCACATCGCGTGGGTCAAGGCGCTCAAACAGCCAGTCCTGACTGAGAATCAAATCTTCCGGCAACTCTTCGAAAATCTGGAAAAATCCTTTGGAATGAAACAAAAGACGTCCAGTCGATAAATCGATTTGCGAAATCGCTGCATCGAGGGCTTCATAGATTTCACGCGTCTGTTCACGTTCGAGTGCCAGTTGGCGACGGGCTTCACTGACTTCCGACAAATCATACAGGATAAGTGAAATCAGACCACTTTGATCGTCGCGTCGTAAAGCCTTTAAGCGTAACAGCTGGTATTGGTTCTTGGCATTCAGAACCGATACTTCCTGTTCGAACGTCTCGATTTCTCCGTCGAGGAGTCGGATCATATGAAAGCGGAGCGGGTCGAAGTCACGCGGGTGAATTCGCTTGTGCAATTGTTCGTTTGAAAGTTCTTTCAGTTGTTCCGGACCCAGACCGAGATAATTGATCAACGACGGAGAGTACTCAATCGTTCGGGCCTGTGGATCATAATGAAATACAACGAGTTCCGGAATCTGTTCCGTCAATTCAAGTTGTGACCGAATCTGGACGACATCCTCTTCGAGTTGCTTTTCACGTGTGATGTCTCGTGCGATCCCGTATACACCAACGACCTGACCATCTTGTTCGATCGGCATATTGGTGATTTTTAACGTCAGCCGATGTTGATCAATATGTAATCCTTGGGCCGTATAATGAACGGTTTCGCCGGCAAGTGCACGTTCGAAAAAGGTGGTCACGGAATCGTTTTGTTCCGGTGGGCTAAAGACGGCGAAATGGTTATATAAAGTATCTTCAGAATAACCCAGCATCCGAGGAAGGTTCTCGTTAAAATAGACGATTTCACCAAGGTGATTAAAGAAAAAGACGGCATCCGTATTTTGTTGGAAAAAAGGTTCCACGCGTTCCGGATGGGACAGTTCGAGCCCGCCGATCAACAGAGGGGATGTAGATGAACGGCTCAGCCGTTGCATCGCGTCGAAAAAAGTCATAGACAAATCTCCTCACTAGAAATTTTAACTCTCTTTCTAGTATCGGAGTAAGGGAGCCTCAATTGCAATCAAAGTTCAAAGAATAGACTTTTTTTTCAAAAAAAGCGAATCATTTTTTAGAGAATGAGAGGAAAAGAGGGGAGTTAGGGCGAGTTGAGTCAGCTTTTGCGCGCTCGCTTTTCTCGGGTGGAACGGAAGCCGCGGTCGCCTTGACCGTCGACCGGGTCTTCCTTGTTCCTGTCGGAAGCGAAGCTTCCTTTTCCCGTAGAAGTCGAGCTTCAAAAGCAGACTCAATCGAATCGTTCACTCCGGCACAGAACGTAAAAAATCTTAAATGATGGCTCATAACGGAAAAAGACAAAAAGACAAAAAGACAAACCTCGACAATGCCCGCTTAGTGGCAGATGTTGAAGTTTGTCCGTGATTCGAATACTAGATGACAAGATCAACAGACGTGGCGCTCGCATTTGAATCGGCTTGGTCCGGGCGGTCTTCGTCCAGTCCGTGATGACGTCCGGGACCGTGTCCACCGCGTGGACTTTGCTGTAAGTCGTCGTAACTGGAGACTTCATCCGCCCGTTCCTGTATCCGTTCCTTGATGGCTGTCGCTTGTTTTTTCGTGATGGCACCGCTTTTGACTTTCGCATCGATCGCTTTTGTCTGCTCCGCAAGCACAGCTTGTTCGAATTTCGCAAACGAGACGTTATTCGCTTTTGCAAATTCCGGTAACGCTTGATCGGCGGCCTTGAACTTCGCTTCATCGAGGTTCAACCGTTTCAAGATGGCAGATGTCGTATCGCCAAACACGTCATGACCACGTTCCCCGTGTTCGCCTGGTCCATGTTGACCGCGGTCCGGTAAGTCATCATAGCTGTTAGCGTCCGAAAACTCTTCCGTCAGACGGGCTTTGATGTCCGTTGCTTGTTTTTTCGTCATTTTACCGTCTTTGACGAATTGATCGAGTTGTGTCGTCTGAGCAGCGAGCAACGCTTTTTTGTAGTCGGCGAACTTGATCGATTGTGCCTTCGCATAGGCAGCGAGTGATTGATTGGCGGCATCAAACTTGTCTTGGCTCAATCCAAGGGCTTTTAAGACGTCAGCAATCAAGGATTCGTTAAAGAAACCGCCTTTGTCACCGTGATGTCCTTTAGGCATTTGCTCTTTTAGCTCGGCGTAGCTTGAAACGCTACTAAACCGTTCCGTATGTCGTTTTAGCATATCTGCTGCCTGCGACTTCGTTAAGTCCCCTGATTTGACGAGGGAAGCAAGTTGTTCTTTTGCAGCAGCGAGTTCTGCTGCCTTGTAGTCTTTAAACGAGATGCCTTTTTGTTTCGCAAGATCGGCGATCGATAAGCCTTTTTCCCGAGCCGCCTCGGCTTGTGTTTGAGTCAGATTCAATTTTTTGAGAAGTAAGGTGAAGTCAAGTTTTTTCATGCCTTCGAAATGAGGACGTTCTGATTTTGTTTCCGTATCGCTGTCGTTGGTTGCGGCGTAAGCAGAAGCTCCTCCAACTGTTAAGGCGCTGATGGTCAATGCGGTGATCCATTGTTTTTTGAATTGCATGGGTGATCACTCCTTTCATCCTTTATGTTAGCGGGTGTCCGGACGGAAGTTGTGAGGAAGTTGCAAAGAAATCGCGAAGAAACGCTAACCGGCTAAAAAAGGCGGTACACTACAGATGGAGGGATGAAGATGAAGATTTTAGTAATTGAGGATGAACTGAAGCTGGCTCAGGTCACGGAACGATTCTTGCGCCATCATGGTTACACGGTGACACTTGCCGAATCGCTTCAAGGGGCCAAAATATATTTGATGGGCGAGACGTTTGACGCCGTACTGGTTGACGTCCGTCTACCTGATGGAGACGGTTGGTCGCTCGTCCCATCGATCAAGTCAAATCATCCGGCACCCGTCGTCTTCATGCTGACGTCACGCGGGGAAGCAGACGACCGGGTGTTTGGACTCGAACTGGGTGCCGATGATTATCTCGTCAAACCGGTTGTCTTAAAGGAATTGATCATTCGGCTTGAACGGGCGTTAAAACAACGGTTACCCGCCGGACGGCAGCTGGGAGATGTGACGATTGACGAAAAGGCCCGCCGTGTCAAAAGTGGACCGGAGACGATTAGTCTGGCGAAGATGGAGTTCGAACTGTTGATCTATTTCTTTGAGCACCTCGGAGAAGCGCTCAGCCGTGACCAAATCCTGGACGAGGTCTGGGGCTACACGTTCGGCGGGGATACGCGGACCGTCGATACCCACGTCAAACAGTTGCGTGATAAACTCCCGACCATTAAACAACAGTTGAAGACAATCCATCGGGTCGGCTACCGGTTGGAGGCGATTGAATGAGTAAGTTGATGCAAAAGTTTTTGCTGGCGGTCATCGCCCCGTTATTGATTATGGGTATACTCAGCTTCAGTCTGACGGCGTTCCTCGTCAACCGTTTTGCGGAGGACGAACGATACAATCAACTGGCACGGGAAGCAAGTATCCTCAAAGAGGCACTGACCGAAAATCGTCCGGTGCCACGGGAAATCCAGGGTTTTATCACCCGTGACGGCGTGACGGAACGCATCGGGGGACGGGGACGACAAGTCGTCGAACTGCCGATTCTTGATAATCTGAAGCAAAAAGATATCATCGAAGTCCAAGGCAACCGGCTGTTGACGTATCAGTTGACGAGCGGGGATACGGTCATCACGACAATCCGTGAAGCTCCGCTTGCAAGTAGTGCACTTGACGGCGTGTATCTCGCGATTGGAGTCGCTTTATTCGTGACGTTACTGCTGGCGGCAGGACTTGCCTACTATATGGGACGACGGTTCATCCGTCCGATCATCGAGTTGCGCGGAGTCGCCAAACAGATTGGCGATGGACGAAAAAATGTCACCTTGCCGGTCCGACCCAATGACGAAGTGGGTGAGTTGATTCGTGCCGTGGACGAGATGCAGGAACAACTCGTACAAAAAGACGTCCTGCAGAAATCGTTCATCGCTGGGATCACCCACGATTTACGGACACCACTTGCCATTATCCGTAACGAGACGGAAGCACTCGCGGCAGGAGTGATCCCGGTCGAAGAATTACCGGAAGTGACGGACAGTATCATCGAGGAGGCGGACCGGTTGGGTCTGTTGATTGACGAAACACTGGTCTACTCGAAACTTGCCGGGGGGGTGATGCCGCTCGACCAATCGGAAGTCGCCCTTGATTTGCTTGTGCAGGAGACGGTCGAACGCCTTCGGTCGACGTTCAGCAAAGACCAGGTCATATTGAGCGTCGAGACAGAACCGGTCCGTCTTGTTGTCGATCGCCGGATGTTCGAACGCGTCCTCGTCAATTTTTTAATGAATGCGCAAGTCGCAGCACCAACCGGCAGTGAAGTCCGGGTCCAGTTGACACCAATGGAACTGACGGTCGAAGACGCGGGAAGTGGTGTCGCGGAAGCGGACCGGGCAACGATTTGGGATCTCTATGTCAAACAGACCGGAGGATCCGGGCACGGTCTTGGTCTTGCGATCAGTCGACTGATTCTGGATAGTCATGGACTTGAATATGGGGTTCGTGACAGTTCGCTTAAGGGAGCCTGCTTTTATATTCGATTCGGAGAAGAACGGATCACATGAAAAAACGTCTCGCCCTTCATCAACTAGATGAGGAGCGAGACGTTTGCTTATTCGGAATCGTTTGCTTGGACGAGGCTTGGTTTGACGAGTGTATAGAATTCATCACTCATCCCGACACGGCTGCCCATCTGGCAAGCGAGTTCGAGTGTTTCCTGGTAGAATTTCGCGACCAGATTGTGGTTTTTGATGTGCATGTCCTTCATCGCTTTTTCAACACCGAGGACGACTTTTGCGATTTGGTCATCGGCGTCATTGCGAACAGGGACGACGTTTTCCGGCAAATCAACTTCTTTGTCGTGTCCGTTGAAGCGGAACGAGGCGCCGAATCCGAGGTGCTCGAGGAAGAAGTGTGGTAACAATTTACCGGCAAAAAACTGGTGCCACTCGCTTTCTTTCATCGTATTCATATCGCGTTTGAAAGAAGTCGTCGCGAGTGCGTAGCGGTCATGTGTATCTTTCATGAACTTCTCGAGGATTGGTACCTGCATCGCAAACGAATTCTTCAGCAGATTATCGAGCTGTTCTTGCGTTAATTGTTCTTGTTCAGCCATCAGTTTAACCCCATTTCGTTTCGTTACTTCTATCGTAAGAAATTTAGACAATTCCGTCAAATCTTTTTCAAGAATAGAGTTTACCTATTTCACAAAAGGGAATCTAACTATTATCGAAGAGTTGAGGGGGAGTTAGCATGAAACGACTAGCAATGACAGGGGTATTAATCGGGGCATGTCTAATTCCAGTGACAGCTTTCGGCGCAAGTAACGTGACGTACAACACAGGAACGATTCAAAACAAAGACTTTGGTTATTCCGTCAAGACGACGACAGCCTTGCAGAAAGCGATCAAGCAGGATAAGGTCGATCTTGTCAAAAACAAAACCGTCAAGACGAAATACGGCACCGTCACACGAAGCGGGACGTTTTCGCTCTATTATAAAGTGAAGGGCAAAGACCAATTGCTCGTCAACTTGAACTTTGAACCGAAAAAGTTATCAAAAAAACAATTTGAAAAACAAGTCGGATTCGGAACGTACCTCGGAACCAAAGGCAACAAAACGTATTATTACGTCCAGCCGACAGAAGCCGTCAAAGGGGCAGTTGGTAAAGAAAAAATCGCCAACTTGATCACAAGTGATGTCCCGGCGATGATGAAAACATTTAAATTAAAATGAGGAAACTGCAAGGGGCACCAGCTTTTGCTAGTGCTTCTTTTGATGGTCCGATATAGTAAAGGTTGAGGTGAAGTGAAATGGAATGGACAGTAACAGAAGTTAAACAAACGACAGAAGTTTTACAACTTGAGAAATGTGTTAACGATCACGATGGCATCGAATTAAAGGTAGCAGCGGATTGGGTCGGACAAAACGATTTTGCAATCTATGATGATACAAAATTGATTGGCTATCTCCAAGCATTTGCCTACTTACCGACGGAATGGGAAATCAATGTCTTCGTCGATCCGGATTACCGGAAGCAAGGTGTCTTCAAGACGCTTGTCGAAGCGGCAAAAGAAGCAGCTCGTCCGCAAGGGGTCGAAGCGTTTACGTTTGTCATTGATGATGAAAGTAAGTCGGGACAAGCCGTCCTCGGTCAACTTGGTGCCGAATACCGGATGACGGAATACAACATGGTGCTCAAGAAAGCACAATTGTTCTTAAAAGCTGATCCGGATTTCGAACTGCGTGAAGCAACAAAGGACGATCGTCCGTTCATCGTTGAGACGCTTGGATCGTCATTTGGCAACACGGCAGATGAAGCAGAGTCGATCTATCAGGCGATCGAGTCGGAAGATCGTGTCACATTCATCGGTGTCGCAAACGGCAAGCCGGTTGGTGTCGTTCGGGCTTACCTCGCATCTGACACACAGGCGAGCATCCATGCGTTTGCCGTTCGTCCGGAAGCACAGGGTAAAGGGTACGGTAAAAAAATGTTGAAGCTAATGGTCCAGGCGATGTTCCGCACCGGTCGGACGCAACTTGAACTGGATGTCGAGACGGATAATGCACGGGCGCTTGATCTCTATAAAGAGGCCGGGTTTGTTGTCGGACGCGGTTACCAGTTCCACGTGCTTGCGTTATAAGTAGTCTGGTTGATGAAAGCCCACGGGAGTGGGCTTTTTTGTAGAGTTAAAAGACCTTAGGTCTTGCTATTTTTTAAAGAAATACGATATCGTTGCCGTTCGTCCGTTGGCGCGCTTTCCTCAGGCGGAACGCAAGCCGCTGTCGTCTTTCAGCCGACCGGGTCTTGCCTGTTCCTGACGGAAGGGACAAGCCCTTCCTTTTCCCGTAGGAGTCGTACCCGGACGACGGAAACTTTTCTTAAGAAATCATGCTATTTTTGATGAGCTCAACAACATGGAAAAACAAGTTCATAATCTAAAAGAAGTCTGAAACCTTCTCCCGGTTTTGTCGTATACTAAACATATGGAAAAAAAGAGGAGGCGACGTTATGGAATGTCGACAGGGTTCATTACGGACGTTGAAGTGGGTATCAGGTGGTTTAGAGGCAATGCTCGGGATTCCGTTTATAGGCGGATTGATTGTCATTGGGACAGGGTATAATGCACTGTGGTTGATGTTAGCGTTCCATATCGTGGTCGTCGTCTTGACGGCACGAGCCGGTCGGGTCTCAAAAGGGAACATCGTCGGAATCGTCGCGTCGACAGTCGGTGTCATCCCGGTCGTCGGGATGCTGTTGCATATGGCGGCAGCGATTACGATCTTGCTTGATGCGGCATTCGGCAACCGGATTCTCACGCGGACACATGTGGAACGCGTCGAACCGATCCGTCCCCGTCCGGTCCGAAAAGAACAGGAACGCAAAGAGGACCATCCGTTCTAAGCTTTTTTCGTTGACAGGAGAAAACAAGCCGTGTAAAGTAAACAGCAAGTTAAGCCATATCAAATAAATCAACGACGCGGAGTAAGTACCGTCAACACTGCCGACAAAGCGAGTCAGGAAAGGTGAGAGCCTGACGCGGTAAGCTGATCAGGGAATGGACCGCTGAGAGCCTGTTGAACGATTCAGTAGACAGGACGGTTGCCCCCGTTACCGGGCTAGCTGGTTGTTGGACCAGCGACAAGAGGAGATTTTTAATCTCAACTAGAGGTGGCACCGCGCGGATACAGGCGTCCTCTATGCATCAGCTTTTGCTGTGGCATAGAGGACGTCTTTTGTTTTACGTCAAGGAACGCCGAATCATCCAACGCACATTATCTTTAGGAGGAATTTTTGATGAAAAAGACATTGATCGCGGCGGCAAGCACGGCGTTCCTACTCGCAGGATGCTCGACGACGGAAACAGAAAAAGCAGCACCAAAGGAAAATGAAAAGAAAGTCCTGCACACGATGGAAAGTTATGACCTCTTGTCGGTCGACCCGGCAGATGCTATCACGTCAAACATCTTCAACCAGATCTACGAAGGACTTTACCGGTTTGATGCAAATAACGAACTCGTTCCGGCAGCAGCGAAATCACACAGCGTGTCGGAAGACGGAAAAGTCTACACGTTTAAGCTCGATCAGAATGCGAAATGGTCGGATGGCAAACCGGTCACAGCGGAAAACTTCCGCTATGCGTATGAGCGGGTAATCGAGACGAACTCACCGTTCGCTTATTTGCTGGAGCCGGTTAAAGAAACAAAAGTCATCGATGATCAGACGTTACAAATCGAATTGAAACGCCCGACACCGTACTTCCTCAGCATGACGACATTTGGGACGTATATGCCGGTTCGGGAAGACATCGTAAAACAACAAGGCGAGCAGTTCGGGACGGACCCGAAAACAAACGTCTACAACGGACCGTTCACATTCAAAAAATACCAAGCCGAGCAAGGCTATACACTCGCAAAAAACGCCGATTATGCCGACCGGAAAAACGTCAAGATTGACGAAGTTGACGTCAAAATCATCAAGGACCCGATGCTTGCGATTAACTTGTTTGAGACAGGTGAACTGGACGTTGCCCCACTGAACTCGGAAAACGTCGTGACGTATAAAAACAAAAAAGAGTACAACACGTTCAGCGACTCACGGATGTTCTTCATCCGGATGAATCAAAAAACGGAAGCGCTCAAAGATCAGAAGACACGTCAGGCGATTGATGCCGCTTACGATAAAAAAGCATTGACGGAGACGTTACTCGGGAACGGATCACTGCCGGCCGACTACATCGTACCGAAAGAACTCGATTTGAAATACGACAAGACCCGTCAAATCGAATCGTCATTTGACGCGGCACAATCAAAACAAGTGTTAGCCGATCAGAAGTTAGAACTGACTATGATCATTGAAGACGACGATGTCTCGAAAAAAATTGGCGAATACATTCAAGGATCGCTGAAACAGCAAAACGTCGATGTCAAACTGTTGTCGCTGCCGAAAAAAGAACGGTTGGCGCGTGAAGGACGAGGGGATTACGACTTGTCCCTTGCGAGCTGGGCTCCGGATTATCAAGATGCGACAACGTACTTGAACCTGTTCATGACAGGCAATCCGTTTAACATGATGGACTACTCGAACAAACAGTATGACAAACTCTTGAAACAGGCTGAAAACGAACTCGATCAAGACAAACGTTTGGAGCTGTTGAGCGAAGCAGAAACGATGTTACTCGACGATCAAGCAATTTCACCGGTCTACCAACGAAAAAATGCCTTCCTGCAAAACACGGAAGTCAAAAACCTGGCCCGTCACAATGTCGGAACAGATATTTCTTATAAATACGTCGAGATTGACCGCAAGTAAAGTAAAACAAACAGACATCCAATCAGCTGTCTTCTTCTATAAGAAGCGTTGACTGGGTGTTTTTTTGTTATGTCTATTACCGATGTGACGAAAGTATGCAGTCGTGAACTGCAAAATCAGGTCAATTCTATTAAAGCGTTCTCAGAAGTTGCCGATAAGAAGAGTGATGAGATTTGAAACAGGAAAGGGAGTTTCGAAGATGAGTAGATTACGAAAAAATTTAAAAATGCGGTTGTTTGTCTGGGTCTTGGCGATTTCAGTCATTACGGGTGGGATTTCAGCACAGCTGACATTATTCCTTGCGCGTGGAGTTGATGTCGCAGAAAATCAAGCGATTTTATTTGGTGCAGGAATTGGATTAATCCTTTCGATTCTCGGCTCGTTGTTGATTCAATTGATTCTTCGTCAGCCGATCAGAGCAATCGAAAAAGCGACGGAAACGGCACGTGAAGTCGCAAACGGTAACTTTAACGTTGATTTCGAAGAAGCCAAACGTGGCGACGAAGTCGATCAATTGATGCATGAACTCGAAGTCATGGTCTTACATATTCGCAAACAAGCGACACAGATGGGCAATTCAAGTGATAAATTGACAGCGTCAGCGCAAGAAATCGCAGCCGCCGTGCAAGAAGGTAATGCCTCGGGCGAAAGCATTCAGTCAGCGATGGCAGAGCTCTCGACGAAGATGAATGAAAACGTCGATCAAGCTTATCTGTCGATGGACGCCCTCGGTGCCGTCAAACGGACGATGAATGAAGTGGCAAAAGAAATGAACGAAGCCTTAAAATCAGCGACGGTCATGCAAACGGAAGCGGAGAACGGCAAGACGCTGGCGACAGATTCAGTCGAGGCGATGCACATGATTTCAAGCAAGATGGAACAGTCAGCAACACTGAACGGTCGCTTGACCGACATGACGGGTGAAATCTCACGGATTACCGATGTCATCAGTGATATCTCAGCGCAGACGAATTTACTTAGCCTCAATGCATCGATTGAAGCGGCACGTGCTGGCGATGCCGGACGCGGATTTGCCGTCGTTGCAGCAGAAGTCAAGAAGCTCGCTGAACAGACAGCAACGTCAGCGAAAGAAATCACCGATTTGATTTCCGGTGTCAAGCGTCTCGTCAACGATACAGCGAACGCCATGACGGACGTTCAAAAAGAAGTCGCAACCGGTGTCGGACTCGTCGAACAAGCCGGTTCGTCGTTTGAAGAGATTCATCAGTCGACGGAAAGCGTTTATTCGCGTGTTCAGTCGGTCGATCAACTCGTTATCAAGTCGGATAAAGAAATCGATCAGGTCGGTTTGACGACGGCGAATATCCTCGCGATGGTCGAAGAAGCATCGAAACACGCGGAACAGGTCTTGCAGGCGTCTAGTCACCAGGCAGCTTCACTTGGTGAGGTTAATGGCGCGATGGAAGAGTTGGTTGCGGTCGCGGAACAACTACAGGAAGAAACAGGCGCGACGCGTCTGTAAATCAGAAATCGTAGACGGCATCAGCGTCTGCGATTTTTGTTTGAAGTTTTTTATTTTTTTTGAGAGAAACTGTTAAACATTTCGATACGGCGACGATATATAGAGTGGAAGCAGTCATCGACTACAACCACCGCGCTACTCTTGGGCCGGCCAGGGGGCGCATCTCGGAGAAGAAGGATCTTCAAAGAGACAAAAAATTTATTCCTATGGAGGGAAACTAAAATGATTATCAATCACAACATTACAGCACTTAACACACACAACAAACTTTCGAGCGCTTCTGCAGCTCAAAGTAAATCAATGGAGAAACTGGCTTCAGGTCTTCGCATCAACAAAGCAGGCGACGATGCTGCTGGTCTTGCAATCTCTGAAAAAATGCGTGGCCAAGTTCGTGGACTTGATCAAGCTTCACGTAACGCACAAGACGGTATCTCAATGATTCAAACAGCTGAGGGTGCACTTAACGAAACGCATGATATCCTTCAACGGATGCGTGAACTTTCTGTCCAATCTGCTACAGATACAAATACTGATGCAGATCGTACAAACATCCAAGATGAAGTTAACCAATTAGGAAAAGAAGTTGATCGTATTCGCGATACAACTCAATTCAATACAAAAAATCTTTTAAACGGTTCAATGGATAAAGGACAAGCAGCTGCTGTAGCAAACATTAACCAAAATACAGAAGTTAAAACTGCTACTGCAAGTGCTTTGACAGATACTTTGACAACTTTAACTGATAAAAACGGAAACAACTTAGGTATCACAGCAACTGACGTAATCAGTGTGTCATATGTAAAAGATGGTGCAACTGTTACGAACTCATTTACTGCTGGAGTACTTACGACAGCTGCATTAGGAACAACTAACGGTGCTGCTGGGGATACTAACCTAACACTCGCTGCGGATGCTAATAAAAATCTTTCTATCACAGCAGCAGTAGGTGGTTCAGGTGCAGCAATCAATGGTCTTACTGTAACTGTTAAAGATGCATCTGGAAACGTGAGAAGTGCTGCTACAAACGCACTTTCAAGTTTTACAGAAACAACAGCTGCTGCTAACATCAACACAGATGGACAAGCAACTTTCCACATCGGTTCTAACACTGGACAAAACATTCAATTAGCATTTAAAGATATGGGTACTTCTGCTTTAGGTGTTAAAGATTTAAAAGTTGGTAACCAAGGTCAAGCTAACGTTGCTGTTAAAGTTCTCGATACTGCAATTCAAAAAGTATCTGCAGAGCGTTCTAAACTCGGAGCAACACAAAACCGCCTCGAGCACACAATCAACAACCTTAAAACATCTTCTGAAAACCTAACAGCGGCTGAATCACGTGTTCGTGACGTTGATATGGCGAAAGAAATGATGAACCAAACGAAAAACTCGATTCTTGCGCAAGCTGCACAAGCAATGTTGGCTCAATCGAATCAAACACCTCAAGGCGTTCTTCAACTCCTACGGTAATTTGATTCCACCGGGCGTCTGATCGGGTAACTGATCAGAGCATGACTGGGTGAATTGCTGGAACTCCTTTAGAGCCTTGATGTACGACAACGTGGCTGGAAACGGCGAGCGTGACCGTTCTGAAAAACGTCAAGGATTGGACAATCAGCAGCCAAGCACCTGTAGGGAAACCTTGGTGAAGGTTCAACGACTAGGATAGACGACCTAATGGAGATTTCCGATGGTTATGAAATCCGTACTCCGTAAACGGCGGGGGAAGCGCCCAGCTCCTAGTATACCTAGGATGAAGATATAGTCTTATCATTAGCGAAAGCTAATGCGCGTAGCAAGCGAACCAACAGCCGCAAGGCGTTCTCCAATTACTCCGTTAATCGTAATTGGTCGTATAGCTTACTTAAAGGTCATGGACTCGTTCCATGGCCTTTTTTAGTTGTCCAAACTTATAAGTGACAGACCAATATGTCCGGTTGAGTTTTTCAGCAATGGCTTGTGTCGTCCATCCATTTGTTTTGAGTTCTAAAATAGTAGTGCACTCTTCTAATGTATATGGTCTTGAAGGGTTTGATGGAAGTACTTGATACTGTGGATGTCCATGCTGAAGTTGCTTGAGACGAGCTTCCCAGTCTAACTTGTAAGCAAACTTTGGCAAGTCCGTTGTATATGGTGCAACTTGCTCCAAAAATGTGAGCGTATCTGTGACACGAGTCGTTTTCAAGAAATAACCGCAACCGTTGGATGTTTGTGATAGACGAAAGTTGAGATGGAATGTCTGATTTAACCAATTACAAAAAGGAATCAAGTCTTCTTTTGAAAACGACTGTAGTTGAACTACCTCCACCTATGCTTCGCTAAGAGGTGGAGGATTCCTGAGTTATTCAACCTAGCGGTCAAAAATTTATCAGGCTAACCCCGTCGTCCCGACGGTTAAACGTTGATCTTGTCCGTTTCTTTTATGCGGATGCCTACTCTGCTTGGTTTTCGCTACTTCGGTCATCCGCAGGGTGAACGTTGAAGATTTTACGTGACAGACGAACTTCCTGTCACAACCCTATATCTTCAGTTTTCAAAGAACATGACTCTTTTTTTATTCCTGATTTTAATTGTTTTCAAACCAAGAGTGTCGGACAATTGACGTGTCGCAAGACACGCCTTGCCCGAAGACGATTCATCTCCTACTTGCACTTGGCCTTCGCCCTGAACGTTTAGAAGTGGGAGTATTCTCGTCTAATTTTGATAAAGGGCGATGGAAGGTGTGACATACAACAGATTGTTTTGATTCGTGCGTTTAGAAATCATAAGTGAACCGTCATCTAAATAAAGCGTCAATAAAAATAACGGATGCGCACAACGCGAGAGCAGTTCAAATGGAATTACCTTTTTATGCTGTGGATAAAAATAGTGATACAGTTCGGTCATTAGTGGCAATGATTTAGAGACAAGATTATTTTGACGGATATACCAAAGATCAGGAAGTTGCCGTTGTTTCCATTCTCGATAAAATCGTTGTGTTTCACCAAAGTGTTCCCGGTAACTATTATTTTTTCGACGAGAATTCGGGTAACATTTTGTAATCTCGCCATCTGCTAAAATACTTGCCAATAAGACAGCTTGTTGAGCTTTTGATAATGTATCAATCAACATATTAATGAAACTCCTTCCAATAAAAGAACGTATGTTCTTTTATTCCCGATTTTCTAAACTTTAAAATAAAACTAATAAAAAGAATGGTCCAAACCGATATACTACATAGAGAAGAAAAAGGAGTGTTTGTCCATGAATTCCATCAATACGGAAATCCGGCTTCACCTGCCTGAAAATGTTTTACCTTACGAAGCAACACGAAATGTCTTTGTCGAAGCGAACCAAGAGGACTTGGCACAGGATGGAATCGTTATTCTGCCGACACCGCAACATATCACAAAGCTTGAAACCGCCATTGAAAAGGCAAATGTCCAGCTCGAAGCGCAACGAACGGGCTTGAAGTTTGTCAAACATGAAAAACTCAATGAATTTTATATTCAAGTCGTCGATACGAATAACCACGTTTTACAAGAAATACCAAGTAAAAAAGAACTCGATTTTTTTGCAGCCTTCATGGAATTTAATCAACTGATCGATAAACGGATTTAACAGAAAGGACTGATTAGATGGCAGGGATACGCCTTAGTGGTCTCGCAAGCGGGATTGATACAGAAACGATGATCAAGCAATTGATGCAGGCAGAACGGGCGCCGGTGGATCGTCTTTCACAAAAGAAACAAACGTTGACATGGCAACGTGATGCCTATCGGGAAATGAACCGAGGTTTACTCGATTTACGAACAGCTGCAAGTGATATGTTGTTATCAAAAAATTATACAGCGAAGACGGCAACAAGTTCGGACGCGTCAAAAGTCGTTGTGACAGCTAGTCCGGCAGCGACAGCAGGGAGTGTGACAATTGATAGCGTGACGCAACTTGCATCGGCTTCGTCACTTGTCATTTCACGTCATGCATCAGTTACAGGAGCTATTTCCAGTCAAACGAAACTCAATTCTAGTGGTCTGGTCGCAAAAGATGGTTCTGGTAACATGGAACTGGAATTAGCGACCTATCAGGCGGACGGAACGACAGGCACACCAGTCACAATGAAGTTTGATGGGACAGCAACGATTGGTGATCTTGTGTCGAAAATCAACAATGATAAATCACTCGGTCTAAGCGCTGTCTTCAATGACATCACAGGGAAACTGGTTCTAACACGCCAGAATACCGGTGAGCTCGCTTCATCTAACGAAATTTCGTGGGCGGATAAAAATACGCCGGTTGTTGGTGCGGAACCCGTTAAGACAGCGGTCGCAGGAAAAAATGCGATTTACAGCATTGGTGGAACGGAACTGGAACAGAAAACGAACACTTTCGTACAAAATGGTTTGACGATTACGTTAAACGGGACGTCAACAACAGCCACAACGATTAATACAAAACTTGATACACAAGCGAACTTTGATTCGATTAAGAAGTTTGTCGATAAGTATAACGAGATGATTGATAAGATGAATAAAAAAGTTCGGGAAGAAAAGTATCGTGATTTCCAACCGTTGACGGATGCGCAACGAAAGGAATTAAGTGAAGACGAAGTCAAGAAATGGGAAGAGAAAGCTATCAGTGGTGTTCTTAAAAACGATAGCTTCCTGCGCGACGGAATGAACTCGTTCCGGAGTGCGATTTCTGCAAA
The DNA here is from genome assembly GCF_018618815.1 of Exiguobacterium sp. s128. Classification (NCBI taxonomy): domain Bacteria; kingdom Bacillati; phylum Bacillota; class Bacilli; order Caryophanales; genus Exiguobacterium; species Exiguobacterium sp. s128. Next base: position 60,205 of record NZ_JACSMT010000004.1, read on the forward strand.
AATCGACACAGGTTACTCATACACAGCTGACTCAAAAGCGATTGAACTGAATTATATGTCGCAAATCGGTATCACCTCAACAAGTGATTTCCGCGATGGAGGAAAGTTAAAGCTGGATGAAACAAAACTGAAGAAAATGCTTGAGGAACAACCGGAAGGCGTTTATAAACTATTTACGACCGATGCACCGGAACCGGCGAAAGATGCTCAAGGAAATCCAATTCCGGGTACAGCTGGACTTGACGGATTTGTTCGCCAAATCCAAGGATTCGCGACGACGATGCGAGATAAAATTTCGAAGGTCGCAGGACTTGATGGTTCCGTCTCGACGACATATCGACTCGGAAAATCCCTCGCCGATCTTGATAAGAGTATGATGACGTGGGCAGATAAATTAACTAGCAAAGAGAATGCTTACTATCGTCGTTTTGCAGCGATGGAACAGGCGATGAGCCAAGCGAACAGCCAGTCGGCGACACTTTCTTCATACTTAGGACAATGAGGAGGACTTCAGATGGCGAACCCATACGCAACGTACCAAACGAACTCTGTTACAACCGCTTTACCACAAGACTTAACGTTGATGTTGTATGAAGGACTAATCAAGTTCTCCATGCTCGCCAAGCGTGCAATCGAACAAGGATTGATTGAACAAAAAAACACGAACATTCAAAAAGCGCAGGCAATTATCCTCGAACTCCAGCTGACGCTCAACCAGTCGATTTCCTTGTCAAAAGACTTAAATAACTTGTATGACTATATGCAAAGTCGTCTGATTGATGCTAACGTCAAAAATGATATTGTCGCAATCGACGAAGTGATCGGTTTTTCGGAAGAGTTTCGTGAGACGTGGAAAGAAGCGATGAAGCTCGCACGTCAACGATGAGTCCGCTTGACCCGCTCCGTCTGAAGACAAAACATCTGATTGAACTGCTGGAGCAAACGCCGGAAGAAGACGTGTATGACGAATGGTTGCTGAAGATCCAAAACTTGTTGAACGAACGCGAAGCGTTTATCGCAGCGCATTCGAACTTACTGGCTGGTGCGAATCAGGCCGTCATTCAGGAGCTTGTTGCCGACAGTCAAAAAATCGACTTGAAATTATCGTCAGAAACCGCTAAATTAGGGGTACAAATCAGTCAACTCCGTCAGACGAAAACAAGTCGGAAATCGTATATCGACCCGTACGAAGAAGTCGAAGGCAGTTTTTCACCGTATTTTGATTCTCGTCAGTAACTTTCTATGCCTAGGGAGGGATCTCGCGTGACAAAACGTGAAGAAAAAAAACGAAAAGTCGTCAAACCATTTTATCGATCTGACGGCTCGTACGATCAGTTCATCGAACCGGATGTCGAGTCGGAATCCTGGGAAGAAGCAGAACGTCCGATTTCTGATTTACCGGATGCGTATGAAGAAGAAAAATATCGACGTGAGTCATTATGACGAACAAGAGGACCTTCCATTACGGAACGTCCTCTTTTCATTTAAACCGATACGCATTTTTTTCATGTTGTTTGACGCTGTACATCGCTTCGTCCGCCCGAATCAGGAGCAGGCTTGTCGTCGCCCCATCATCCGGATAGCGGGCAATCCCGATCGATGGTGTGACGGACATCGCGCTGTCATGGAACAAAAACGGTTGATTCAGCTGAGCGATCAGTTCCTCGGTGTAAAGAATCGTGTCTGCTTTCGAGCGCGGCAGGAAGACGATAAACTCGTCACCCCCAAGCCGGGCCGCGACCTCGTCGTCACGCAAATGGAGCCGGAGGCGATTCGCTGTTTCTTGCAGAACATAATCACCGGCGTTATGCCCATACGAGTCGTTGATTTGTTTGAAACCGTCAAGATCAATGAACAGTAACGAACCGGCTGTAATCTGCGTCAGTCGTTCTTGCAGGAAATTTTCGAAATAACGACGATTCGGCAACCGGGTCAAGACGTCATGATACCCCAGCCCTTCGAGCCACTGTTGTTGTTCGAGTGTCTCCGTGATATCGGCTAACAGAACGTAGACGTAATCCTGATCCGGTACCGGAATCAACGTCGTGTCATACGTGAGGGAATCATCTTGTAACAGCAACTTGCGACTCGTCTCTAAACGCACGACTTCCTGTCGGAGTTGGTGTGACAGCCGTTCTGATAGTTGTCGACCGAATCGCCGGATCGCTGCCGGATTCATCGTCTGGAGGGTGCCCGTTCGATTGACCTGCAGAATCGGTTCCGGATGATCAAGAAACAGGCGCCGGTATTCTTCTTTTCTTAGTTCCAGGAGTGCGGTCTTTTCCTTGACGCGTTTTGCGAGATCAAGCTGGACGACTTCATGTTCCGCGAGCAACTGCTGATTGAGGCGTTCTGAAAAATATTGCCGGATCAAAAATAACGAAAAGAGCAGGGTGATCGCCAAGACATAGACGATGTTCGGCACTTTGAAAAACGAGATCCAGACGAGTAAAAGCACCAGACTGACATACGGTAAATACGGCCGTGACAAGGTGTATATGTATGTGATTGATGGTGGGACTTGCCGAAAATAGCGAATCAGCCCAAACAAGCTGAGCGGATAGAGCGGTAAAAAAAACGCTGCGATGTCGAGTTGATCACGGATCAGAAACGTATAATAGCCGAAGTTCGTGAAACAAAATAAGGCAACGGCCTGAATCAGAATCCGATGTTGCGGTGCACCGCGTAAGCCGGTCGTATAGAGAATCATGAAAAATAAAATCAGTGCCATGAAACAAAGTGCGTAGATCGTCATCGCAATCAATTCGACGGTAGTCCGGGCAAAGTCAGGGACGTACTGTAAAATCATCACATACCCAAAGACGAGCGACATGCCGAATAAAATAAAGCCATCGAGATAAAGCAAGCGGTTTTGGCGGAATGATGACCAGTCGATTAAGCGGACCAGTGTTAGAGCGGTCAAGAGTAAGAACAGCGTCAACGTCACGTTTGCCAGTGCATCCGACCAGACAGGATGGAAACGGCTTGGTAACAGTGCCAAGACAACGTTGAGAACAATGCCGAGCCAAAACAAAAGAATCGCGTGGCCGATCAATCGATACGGATGGTGCGGACGGGGTTTGAGAAACTGACCATATGCGGACCAAGCGCAGTAGCTTAAGCCAATCAACGTACTGACCCCGGCGATGATTGGCGTCACAGACGGATTAAATGTCAAAAACAAGACGGGATAGAGCACCAGCAAATACAGACTGATAGCATATGTCCGTGTCATGCGTTCGCCTCCTTTCTAAAAAGCATCCTGCTTCTTCTGTTTCGTCAACAAGAGAGAAAACCCCTGTTTCGTCCAGCAGATCAAAGACAAACAGGGGAGGAAATTAAATGGTATGTTGTTCGCGGTACAATTCCCAGTGCTCGCGGGCTTCCTTTTTAATTCGATCGGAAACCGTTTTACTTTGGAAAATGAGACTGTACCATTGTTTGGCGTTATCTGTATCGGCTAGCGTTGCATACAAATCACTGATCCGTAAAAGTAAGACATCGTGAGGAATGCCCGTACGGACTGCGTCCGTGTACTCTAAGTAGATGGTTTCGTATTTTTTGACGGATCGTCCGATCCATGTCAGTTCTTGCTCGGTATTTTCCAGTAAACGGTACATCCAGGAAATACGAACGCCGAGCATCGCTTGAATGCTTTCTTTTTGTAGCGTGACTTGGGCCATATACAAACAAAATTTATAGAGATGAAGTGCTTGTTTGGTCGAGCGTTCTGTTGCTGCAAACGGTAAAACCGGAAGCAGAGGCAACACTTCAGTCAGTGTGTCCCGTACATCGGGACGCAGTTTTTCAAAAGACTCATGAAAAATGAAATGGCACTGGTGACATTGAATGGGTTCATAATAATAGACATTCGGACCTTGATAATGGATAAAACCATCAAAGTCGGTTCGATCAGTACGAATATGGCGGCTCAAGACGCGTTGTGTCTCCGTTTCTTTCAGACAATAGGGACAACGGCATTTTTTGGCATACAGGTCAGGCATTAAACAAACTCCTCAAGATGAATTTAGACAAAAACGTTGACGAGCATTCCTTTGATTTCCCCGATTTGATCCAAAATCTCAAAGCGGCGGGATTCGCCGGAAATGACGTTGTCGGTCAGTTGCAGCAGTTTCGCATCGACCTGTTCGACGACCTTGTAGATTTTTGTTCGGCCACGGCGGTTGAAACCACGTTTTTCTTCGAGTTGTTGTGATTGATCGAGGGCATCTTTTAGGAAGTCCTTGATTTTTTCTTTATAAGCTTCGAGATGTTCAATCGTCTGGCTTTCTGCCAGCAACTGGCCGTGCTCTTCGACGAGCATCAACTTTTGTTGGAGGCGTTCGTAGCCTTTATGTTCACGCTTATCTTGTATCAAGGCCGAAAACGTCGTCGACGCTTCGACGTCACGCGGTCCGGTCTTCGGTGTCTGCAGGCGGCTTGTTTCTTGGATGCGCCGGATGTCCATCGGTGATTCCTCCTTTGATTAGTTGAGTAGTTGTAAGACGCCTTGCGGTAAGGCATTCGCTTGGGCAATCATCGCCATTCCGGATTGATTGAGGATATTGTACTTCGCATACTCCATCATCTCACGCGCCATATCAGTATCGCGAATGCGTGACTCGGACGCCGTCAGGTTTTCTTTACTGACACTGAGGACGGACGATGTTGCTTCGAACCGGTTTTGGATCGCTCCAAGTTTTGCCCGTTGCTGGGAAATCGTATCGATCGCTTGTGTGTAACGGCTGATGGCTTGATCGGCGTCGCTGCTCGTCATGACGCTGAGCGCGTATTCCGGTGTTGCATTCACGCTTGGATAATCCAGTGCCTTGGCGTCGGTATTCGGTTTGACGGTCGTACTGATTCCGATGTTCAGCGCCCGCATATCATCAATCGTCAAGGCAATGCCTTCGTTCGCACCGGCATTCGTCTGGATGAAGACAGCATTATCCTCTGTGCTGAAGTCACCTGTTAACAGTTTTTTGCCGTTGAACTGCGTCGTTTCGGCAATCCGTGAGACTTCATTCGTCAGCTGATTGATTTCTTCCTGAATCGCGGTCCGGTCTTCTGTCGCAAGCGTCCCATTACCGGCCTGGACAGCCAGTTCGCGCATCCGTTGTAACAGGTTATGCGTTTCACTGAGTCCACCTTCGACCGTTTGGACCATCGAGATCCCGTCAAGAACGTTTTGTTCCGCTTTATCGAGTGCTTTGAGACGGTTCCGCATCTTTTCAGAGATGGCAAGACCCGCCGCGTCATCAGCTCCGCGGTTGATTTTTTGACCACTCGACAGTTTATCCATCGTCGTCTTGACGTTCATCTGATTGGCACTTAAGTTTCGGTAGGCTTTCAGGGCCTGTACATTATTTGAAATCCGCATTTAATAGTCCATCCCTTCATAACGCTCATGGTGTGCCGCCCGGACGAGCGGACGGTCTTTCTTGACACTGGCAGCTTGCCAGGTGATCAACAATTCTTCCGTCAGTTGTAACAATTCTTCCAAGCGCGCTGGCTCAAGATACGCCTGTAACGTCTGTTCGGCTAAGTAGTAGTAGAGTTGGTCCAGTTGTGCCGTGATGATGCCGCCGTCGTCGTGTAAGCCCGCTTGTAGTTTTTCAAGCAGTTGGTAGGCTTTTTGCAGACGGGTGTTGACGGCGTCAAACCGTCGTTCGTCACGGGCGAATATCGCTTGTTCATATTGAAAGACTAGACCTTTTAACATCGTCTCCGTCAATTGCTGGGGTGTCATCTGATACAATTCTTGTTCTGTCATAGGTCCCGTCCTTTCGCGTGATCCAGTTCTTCAATCAACAGTAAGAGTTCCGCCATCACGTCGTACAGTTGCGGTGGAATCGCCGTGCCGAGATCGAGATCGAGCAGGTGACCGAGCAGCGATGTATCCTGTTCGATCGCGACGCCGCTTGCGCGGGCTTCCTGTAAGATCCGGTCCGCTGCGGCACCGGTTGCCCGGGCGACGACGATCGGCGCATTGCCGGACGCTTCATCGTACCGGAGGACGGCCGCTGATTTACGGTGTTTTAAATCAATTTTCTGATACATGGCTCCTCCTTAAATCCGGTAATCATAGCCGGTCGGGGTCTCGTCCGGTTTGACGGTTTCTGGTGTCATCTGATCTTTCGTAAAAGCATCGAAGCGAATTCTGACGTCTTGATAACCGGTCGATTGTAAGGCTTCCGTCGTCCGTTCGAGAAACGGCGTCGCTAATCGTTCCAGTAACGGGAAATCATTTTCAATCGTAATCTGCATCTTCCGGTTGACCGTCTCGACGCGGACACCGATATCACCGAGACGTGGTGTCTCAAGCTGGACGTACAACGTGTTGTTTTCCCAGTCGATCACTTCATCCGGTCGTTTGTTTTGTAAGTGGACGTGCAGTCCGGCCGTTCCTTCGACGAGTTGGACGGGGAGCGCGAGCAAGATTTGTTGGAGTTGCTGATTGGTGTCCGGTTTATTGACTTGTTGCTGCGTCGTCAGGAATGTCTGGAGTTTCGCCGCTTCCGGGTTTGCGGCAGGCGTCGCAAGTTTTAGTTCCGCCGTCTGCAATTGAAGCGTCTTTTGGACCGTCTCCTGTAAGACACGGGGACTGTTTTGTCCCGCTTCATACGGAATCGGGCGTTGCGGTGGTGCTGCTTGATTTGGTGTCTGCGATGTATTAACGACGGGACGCGGCATCGTGTTCAGTTCCGGCAAGTACGCCGTCCGGACGTTTGCCGGAGCAAAGCGGAAGGCTTCAAGGGCTACCCGGACGTCCTGGACGACGGCTTTGGCTTCTGCGCCGCGTCCGAGCAACGCCAGTTGCGTTCCCCGTTCGAGTTTTGATAACAATTGAATCAGTTGTTTTTCATCACGCATGCTCGTATGTAACATCGCGTCCGTCTGTTGGAACGTCTGGCGCAGGCGGTTCGCTGTACTTTCGATGACTTGTGCCATCTGGAGCGGGCGTTCCTCGATCAGCGGTTCGATCTGACGCAGTTGCGAGATAATCGTTCGTTGTTGGCTCCGGAAGTCATTGGTCACTTCAGCGAGCCTTGGTGTCACTTCGGCGATGACAGTCAAGTTCGACCGCACGGGTGTGGCGAGCGGAGCGACTTTCTCGGTGCTCGGTTGTTGGGCTTGCGTGATGACGGCCGTCAACTGGTCAAGTTTGCTTGGTGCCGGTCGTTCCACGAGAACGGGGCGTTCACTCGGGAAATACGGGCGCAACTGTTCCCGGACCTGCGTCAGTTCACCCCGATCGATCCGGGCGATGATGTCCGGTTGTAGATCTGCCGGTACATGATTTGCGATTTGTCTTAAGGCAACGGGGGTTGCCTGATCAATCTCAGTACGTGTCGGTAACGTCACACGGGCGACGTCAAGGGCGATGACGTTGCTGAGCGTCGGTTTATCGAGGACCGCCTGCCGCTCCGGTAAGACGTCGACCAAGGAATCGGTTGTCGCGAGTAGTTGTGCGATCAAGACGTCTGCCTCTGCCGGTAAGGCACTGTCAGACGGCCGCGTCACGAGCTGGAGGACTAAGTCCTTATACGTCCCTTGCAGCGCAGCGACGAGCCGGGCGACTGTTTCCGGCGTCTGCGGCAGTTGACCGGTCGCGAGCAGCCGGGCGACGGCTTGTTTCAGTTCTGGTGAGAGTTCGTCGAGTAAGGTCGCATCGACACCAGACGAATCGGTTTTGGCCGGTCCGGTCGTCGAGACTTCCGGTTGATCCGTGATTTGTTCGATCAGATACCCTTCCGTCGTCTGTCCTTTGACCTTGAATTGAAAGGTGCCTTCCGGGACTTCACCCGTGAAGGTCATCTCGACCTTTTCACGACCGACTTGGACAAGGGCCGTGTTCGGACCGGTCTTTTCAAGGACGGTTCCGCTGTAGGTTTTTGTTTCAGACAAGGGACTCGGTGTGGTCGAACGGGTCGGACTGGTTGGATTCATCTGGATATTCATCGATGAACCTCCTTTCGTGATAAATTCTTCATCTTATTATATATCGGCACAAACAAAAAAGGATTGAGCGAATTCATCGCCCAACCCATTTTTTTTACGATTTGATTGCATTAAAGCGGTCCTCTAATGTCATCGCGTTCAATTGCTGGTAACGAGCCATCAGCTCGCCGGTTGCTTTCATTTGGTTGCGGACGATGTAAGGAGAGGCGTTTACGGGAAGGATCATGCCGTTACGAGTTTTAAGTTTAGTCTGTCCGTCTTCCTCGATGACTTCGGACATGTGACTCCAGGCATACCACTCGCAATCATCACGTTTTGGTGATTTGGTAGGGAAAAAGACAAGGCCAAGTGTCGGTTCGATGACGACCGGAACTTTTCCTTTCACGGAAGCGACACGTTTAGCGGTGACGATCCGTTCCTCGATGGAACTGTTGTACTGCCTGCAGGATAATTGCAGAAGTTGATACGGACGAAGCGGTGTCATGATCGTTGACCCGTCTTCTAAGACGATGATGGATTGTTTCATCATGTCATAGCACGGTAAAATCGCAACGGTCCGTTTCGTGATTCGATACTTTTCGTCATTATGGAATGGTCGCATTCGACTGCATCCTCCTTAGATAGGACAATGGATAAAATAGGTAATTACTAACGATATAATACAATACTACACCTGTAATGACAATGTAATTTTTGAAAAATAGAGCAATAGATGGCGGTATGGCGTTTTAATTAATATTGAATTCAAATTAATCAGAATTTTTAATTGTCAATAATTGTTTCTTTTGTTAGTATAGACGGTAGAGAGCTTGCTCTCGCAATCCTAGTTTGCGAAGGGAACGTGAATTCGAATGGAACAAGGTAAAGTCAAATGGTTTAATGCTGAAAAGGGTTACGGTTTCATTGAGACATCAGACGCAAAAGACGTTTTTGTCCACTTCTCAGCGATTCAAGCAGAAGGTTATAAATCACTAGAAGAAGGCGAAGAAGTCGAGTTTGAAATCGTCGAAGGCGATCGTGGTCCTCAAGCGTCGAACGTTTCGAAACTGTAATCCCGCTAGCAGCCACCACCGTTTTTAGGAATCCCCTAAAAGCGGTTTTTTTGTTTCATCTCAATTTGTTAAGGGTATATACGCTAATATCAACATGCAACAACTATTATAGTACGCTAAGTTTCAAGGGAAATATTCGACAGAATGGTATCGTTTTCATTTCCTTGTCTAGCTTATCGTGGTATAATAATTACGAACCAAAAGAATTTGGAATCTTCAGAAGGAAACGACTGGAGGGATGACGAATTCATAGGTTCAACCGGTTACTTAAGGAGGAGTTTACATGATCTACAACATTCGCGGTGAAAACTTGGACGTCACAGATGCTCTCAAGGATTACGTCGAGAAAAAGCTTGAAAAGTTAACTCGTTATTTTACAACTCCTACGGAAGCGCAGACGGCTTATGTCAATCTCAAGGTCAACAATGAGAAACAAAAAGTCGAAGTGACGATTCCAATGCCAAATCTTTTGCTTCGTGCAGAGGATGTCAATGGCGACATGTACGCAGCGATCGACCTCGTCGTCGATAAGCTCGAACGCCAAATCCGGAAACACAAAACGAAGATCAACCGGAGAGGCCGCGCCAAAGAAGGCGGTATTGGGGAGTACTTCAAAACGCTCGAGGGACCGGAGGCAGATGCACCTGTCTACGAAGAGGATGAAGCGGAACTCGAACTTGTTCGGACAAAACGTTTCACACTCAAACCGATGGATACAGAAGAAGCGATTCTTCAGATGGATATGCTCGGTCACACGTTCTTCGTCTTCTCAGACGCAGAAACGGGTAATACGAACGTCGTCTACCGTCGAAAAGATGGCCGTTATGGCTTGATTGAACCAGAATAATGAATCTACAGGGGACTTACTCTACGGAGTGAGTCCCCTTTTGGTATGCTAAAAAACTGTTTGTTCGTAGAACGTGTCTCAGACTAAAGTTGGATTTCAAGTGAGGCAGTCGGTCCGCTTGTTGAAATTTGACGGCGTATTCGGTACACTTGATAAAGGAAAAATCTCGGAATTCTGTTCGTTTAAAGAATCGCTCGAAGTAAGGGGACTGTAAGGCATGGCTAATTTTCTAAAAGAGTTATTCGCACCGACAAAACGTGTGCTGAAAAAAGCAGAAAAAGCGGCAGATGCCGTTGAATCATTTGAGGCACAAGTCGCTGCCTTATCGGATCAGGAATTAGAAGGAAAAGCGGTCGAATTCCGGACACGTCTTGAGAATGGAGAAGAGCTCGATGATATCTTACCGGAAGCGTTCGCTGTTTGTCGTGAAGTGTCGACACGTGTCTTAGGCATGCGTCATTATCGTGTGCAATTAATCGGTGGATACGTCCTGCATAACGGCGATATCGCTGAAATGAAAACAGGGGAAGGGAAAACGCTTGTTGCGACACTTCCCGTCTACTTGAATGCCCTCGCAGGCAACGGTGTTCACGTCATCACGGTCAACGAATACCTGGCGAAACGTGACCGTGACATCATGGAGCCGCTTTATGCGGCACTCGGACTGTCGGTCGGCTTGAACCTATCAAGCATGTCACGTCAGGAAAAACAAGCGGCGTACAGCTGCGACATCACGTACGGAACGAACAACGAGTTTGGTTTCGATTACTTGCGTGACAACATGGTCCTGTATAAAGAAGACCGTGTGCAACGTCCGCTTTATTTTGCTGTCGTCGATGAAGTCGACTCGATCCTCGTCGATGAAGCGCGGACGCCACTGATCATCTCGGGATCCGCTGAAAAATCAACGGCACTCTATTCGCAGGCGGATATGTTTGCGAAGATGATGAAGGCAGATGAAGACTATACGGTTGACATCAAAACGAAAAGTGTTTTGTTGACGGAACAAGGAATTGACCGGGCAGAAAAATACTTTGGCATCGATAACTTGTTTGCGCTTGAACATATCGCCTTGAACCACCACTTGAGCCTTGCGCTTCGGGCGAACTCGGTCATGCACCGTGACGTCGATTACATGATTCGCGAAGACGAAGTCATGATCATCGACCAATTCACCGGTCGTGTCATGGAAGGGCGCCGCTACTCAGAAGGGCTTCACCAAGCCATCGAAGCAAAAGAAGGCGTTGAAATTCAGCGTGAGTCGATGACACTTGCGACGATCACGTACCAAAACTTCTTCCGGATGTACACGAAGCTGGCCGGTATGACCGGGACAGCGAAAACCGAGGAAGAAGAGTTCCGCAATATCTACAACATGCACGTCGTACCGGTACCGACAAACAAACCAATCGTCCGGGACGATCAGCCGGACTTGATCTTTAAGACGATGAACGGGAAGTTTGCTGCGGTCGCGGACGAAATCGAACGCGCCCACCGCGAAGGACAACCGGTTCTCGTCGGGACGGTTGCCGTCGAGACGTCAGAATTACTCAGCAGCATTCTCAAGAAACGCGGCATCCGTCACGAAGTCTTGAACGCGAAGAACCACGCGCGGGAAGCGGAAATCATTGAGAACGCAGGACAGCCGAATGCGGTGACGATCGCAACGAACATGGCCGGTCGTGGTACCGACATCAAGCTCGGACAAGGCGTCATCGAAAAGGGTGGTCTCTACATCCTCGGAACGGAGCGTCACGAATCACGCCGGATCGATAATCAGTTGCGTGGTCGGGCCGGACGTCAAGGCGATCCGGGTGCGTCACAATTCTATCTGTCGCTCGAAGATGAATTGATGCGCCGTTTCGGATCGGATTCGTTGCAGTCGATGATGGATCGTCTCGGAATGGATGATTCGCAACCGATTGAAAGCCGGATGGTCTCACGTGCCGTCGAATCCGCTCAAAAACGCGTCGAAGGCAATAACTTCGACGCCCGGAAACAAGTTCTCGGATACGACAACGTCATGGCCGATCAACGGAAAGTCATGTACGCCGACCGGGCAGCAATTCTTGATGCACAGTCAGTCTCAGACATCGTCCGTCCGATGATGATCCAGACGATTGAAGCGGGTGTCCATCTGTACACACCAGTCGAGTTCGTTCCGGAAGAGTGGAGCATCGGGGCGCTAGCAGAATGGGCCAACCAGACGCTTGCAATCGAAGAAAAAGTATCCGAGCAGGATCTGTTCGGAAAAGAACGCGAAGAAATCATCGAACTCTTACAGGAACGTGCCTTCGCCCACTACGAGCACAAACGCTCGGAAGTACCGGCTGAAGCGTTTGACGAGTTCGAAAAAGTCATCGTCCTCCGTGCCGTCGATCAACACTGGATGAACCATATCGATCAGATGGACCAGTTGCGTGAAGGGATTCATTTACGCGCCTACGGTCAGAACGATCCGCTCCGTGAGTATCAGTCGGAAGGTTCGATGATGTTTGATACGATGAACGCAGCAATCGCGGAAGAAGTGACACAGTTTGTCCTGCGGGCGGATCTTGATCCGAACTTGAAACGTGAAAAAGTCGTCAAAGACGAAGTCGCGGTTTCCGGGAAAGAGGACAAGGTCGTCAAAAAAGCACCGGTCCGCAAAAACCCAAATGAACAAATCGGACGTAACGACCCATGTTGGTGCGGATCCGGCAAAAAATATAAGAACTGTCACGGCCGTCAGGCATAAGTGACGAAACGGCTGAAAGAGGCGGGAGATTCCTGCCTCTTTTGACGGAAAGAGAAGGTGGAACACAATGGAATTAGCAGAAATACGCAATACTGCCGAGTGGATGGAAAAGAAACTCGATGAATACAAGGCATCACTCGACCTTGAGAACAAAATCTCGCGGATCGAAGAACTCGAAAACGAGATGACGTACCCGGACTTCTGGAACAATCAGGAGTCAGCACAAAAAGTCATCGATGAATCAAACGGACTGAAAGCGATGGTCGATAAATACCAACACCTCGCAGATGGTCACGAAAACATCGTCTTGACGTATGAATTGATCAAAGAAGAGCCGGATGTCGAGTTGCAAGAAGACCTTGAATCCGAACTGGGTGACATCAAACGGAAGTTTGACGAGTTTGAGTTACAAATCTTGTTGAACGGCGAATATGACGCAAACAACGCGATTCTTGAATTACACCCGGGAGCAGGCGGAACCGAGTCGCAAGACTGGGCGTCGATGTTACTCCGGATGTACCAACGTTTCTGCGACAAACAAGGCTGGAAAGTCGAAACGATGGACTATCAGCCCGGTGACGAGGCCGGTGTCAAATCGGTCACACTCCGTATCCAAGGGCACAATGCCTATGGGTACTTAAAAGCGGAAAAAGGAATTCACCGTCTCGTTCGGATCTCGCCGTTTGACTCGTCAGGCCGCCGCCATACATCATTCGTATCGTGTGACGTCATGCCGGAATTCAACGATGACATCGATATCGATATCCGGACGGAAGACTTACGCGTCGATACGTACCGGGCGTCTGGTGCCGGTGGACAGCACATCAATACGACGGACTCTGCCGTTCGGATTACCCATATCCCGACGAATGTCGTCGTGTCGTGTCAACAGGAACGGTCACAGATCAAGAACCGTGAAGCGGCAATGAAGATGTTGAAAGCGAAACTCTACCAACGTGAAATCGAAGAGAAACAAAAGAAACTCGACGAAATCCGCGGCGAAAAATCAGACATCGCTTGGGGAAGCCAGATTCGTTCGTACGTCTTCCACCCATACAGCATGGTCAAGGATCACCGGACGAACTACGAAGTCGGGAACACGCAAGGGGCGATGGATGGAGACATCATGGGCTTCATCGATGCTTACCTGCGCTTAATGAATATGTAAGTCAACAGACCGTCGACCTTCGTGTCGGCGGTTTTTTCAACGAATTGGAGGAGGAGACAGGTATGCAAATCCGTACAGAAAAATTCAAGGATGCTGCCGCAATTCGCATCGTCCATCAAGCGGCATTCGGACAAGCGGCGGAAGCAAATCTCGTCGAGGCATTACGCGAAGACGAGGAATCATTCCCCCATTACAGCCGCGTTGCCGTGACGGATACAGGAGAGATCGTCGGACATGTCTTGCTGAGTCGGATTTATATCGAGGACATCCCGTCACTTGCCTTAGCGCCAGTCGGGGTCAAACCCGTCTGGCAACGTAAAGGAATCGGTTCCGAACTGATCCGCCAAGTGATCGAAGAGGCACGGGAAGCCGGGGAGTTGCACATCGTCGTCCTCGGTCATGACAGTTATTATCCGCAATTTGGTTTCGAACGAGCTGTTGATTACGGAATCGAAGCCCCGTTCCCGGTTCCAGCTGATTTTTTCCTGATCATGCCGCTTGAGCGACAAGCCTTAAAAGGAATTCAAGGCATTGTTCGTTATTCCAAACCCTTTAGCACGGTATAAGAGGACCACTGCGAGTTGGTCAGCCCTTCTAGTCGTTACCCGTCTTTTCCGCTAAAATGAAACACGGGTTGTAGAACTTATGTAAGGGGAAATGTAACGTTATGACATCAACACGTCAGGAAGTCGTCCGCGACTATATCTATTTATTACTCGGTTCTTTATTCGTCGCCAGTGCCTTCAGTTTATTTTTGGCGCCGAATCAATTAGCGTCCGGAGGCGTCAGTGGTCTGTCGATCGTCTTGAACGATTTGTTCGGAATTTCACCGGGATTGTTTCAATTGATCGCCAACATCGTCCTCCTTGCGATCGGTTGGATGATTCTCGGGATGGGGTTTGGCGTCAAATCGCTTGTCGGCTCAATCTTTTTACCGGTCGTCATCCTGGTATATGAACGGTTTGATGTTCCGGCCGCGACGATGAACCCGATGCTCGCTGCGATCTTCGGTGGAGCCGGGGTCGGGATCGGACTCGGTTTGATCTTTAAAGCACGGGCGTCGACCGGGGGAATGGATCTGATTGCTCAGATTCTTCACCGTTTTACGAAATTACCGCTCCATCTCTGTATCGCCCTGCTCGACGGAACGATCGTCATCAGTGCCGCGATCATCTTTTCACTTGAAATCGGCTTGTATGCGCTTGTTGCCCTGTTCATCACGATTAAGATGATCGATATCGTCCAGCTCGGGATCACGAACGACAAACTGGCTTATATCATTTCGGACCAACGTGAAGCGCTCGTTAAGGAGATTTTCCAGACGCTTGACCGGGGAGCGACGGAAATCGAGGCAGCCGGTGCCTTCACTAGGACGAGGAAACCGATGCTGATGGTCGTCGTCCGCCAAGGTGAGATCACGACACTCAAAGAAATCGTCAAACACATCGATCCGCAGGCCTTCCTTGTTGTCAGTGAGGCCCATGAAGTACTGGGGCTTGGTTTTTCCGACGATAAACGGTATCGAAATGTGCCGTAATTGTTCGAAAAGAGTGAAATTTTTGTGAAATCACGCTTAAGAAAGACCAATAACGGTTATACTCTAATAGATAACGATGTGATTTGGTACTTCTTAAGGGGGACATACGGATGAAACTTAAAAATCTTTTACTCGCAGCCGGACTCGGCGCGACGCTTGTACTTGGTGCATGTGGCAGTGATGACTCCAGTTCATCAGATACATCGAAGGATGAATCGACGATGAGTGATGATTCGTCGAAGACAGAAACAGCGGTCGACGCGGAAAAAATCTTCGCCAACAACTGTGCTTCTTGTCACGGGAATAACTTAGAAGGAAATGTAGGACCGAACTTAACGAAAGTCGGTTCAAAATACTCGTCAGAAGAGATTCAAAAAATCATCAAAAACGGTAAAGGGCAGATGCCTGCGGGTATCCTGAAAGACGATAAAGAAATTGTTGCCGTCGCTGACTGGTTAGCTGAAAAAAAATAATTATGTGATAATATGGGGCTAGAGATGACGAACATGATATGTGTTCATCAGATCTGGTCCCTTTTTTCCTGTAAAACGGTCGGAAATGACATTTGATTGT
Organism: Exiguobacterium sp. s128; assembly: GCF_018618815.1. Lineage (NCBI taxonomy): Bacteria > Bacillati > Bacillota > Bacilli > Caryophanales > Exiguobacterium > Exiguobacterium sp. s128. The sequence continues at coordinate 76,081 of NZ_JACSMT010000004.1, forward strand.
AATGTGCTTAAATTTTTTTGCCTGTTATAATTGGAATCGGTAGGTTTTAAGACCTATCTGATTACAGAATTTAAGGTCAGAAATCTCACTGCTTCAGTGGTGAGAGGAATGGCTTGCTCTTTCTCAGAAAACACGTTTCAATGATCTTATAAACGGTCTTAGATCAAACCAAAGGAGGAAGTCCATTGGCACATTTCACCGTCGAGTTCCCGTTGAAAGCAGAGGTCTTTGAACAAGATGTACTGCATACCCGTTTTGAAGTCGGGCGTGGAATCTTCAATTGTCTGGCCAATGTGACCCTCAAGCGATACAAGGAAATGATCAAGACAAAACGTTATCGGCAAGCCATCGTCCTGTACCGATCCAATAAAAAGGAAGCTGGTAAAATCCTTAAAGCATTGTGCAAGGAATATCGGCTTTCGGAGTATGCGTTTCATAAAGATGTGAAGCCCATGCAGCACCACTTCAAACGACACATCGACTCCAACACTTCTCAAAAAATCGCCACCCAACTGTGGAAAGGATTCGACAAGTTGCTCTACGGCAACGGGAATCGAATCCACTTCAAGAAGTTCGGGGAGTTCAACTCATTTGAAGGCAAAACGAACCAGGCGGGCATCCGCTTCAAAGACGGTCGTTTGCTGTGGAATGGGTTATCCCTTCAGGCGTTGATCGAACCGAACAATGTTTATGAAGTGGAAGCCTTCACGAACGATATCGCGTATTGCCGGATCATCCGGAAGTGGGTGCGTCGGACCTACAAGTTTTATGTCCAGATCGTATTCAAAGGATCACCGCCTTCAAAACGGAACAAGGAAACAGGTCAATTCAAACGAACCGCCGGTTGCGGTGATGTGGGGCTGGATATTGGTCCCAGCACGATCGCGATTGTCAGTGCCGAAAAAGTAAAACTGGTCGTATTGGCCGATCGGGTCCAGCGTATGGAAGACGAGAAACGGCGATTACTCAGAAAGATGGACCGTTCCCGTCGGGCGATGAACCCAACCCACTTCCATGCGGACGGCACTGCCCATGCTGTTCCTCGTAAAAAGTGGGTCCACTCCAACCACTACGCGTCTTACCAAGGAAAGCTTAGGGAAATCCACCGCAAACAAGCAGCGGTGCGAAAGTACCAACACGAATGTCTGGCGAACGAAATTATTGCATTAGGTGACAACGTATATGTCGAGTCGATGCGTTTCTCTAGTCTGGCAAGGCGGGCCAAAGAAACAACCGTCAACGCGCGAACCGGAAGGTTCAACAAGAAGAAGCGATTTGGTAAATCGATTGCCAACCGAGCACCCGCTATGCTACTGGACATCATCAACCGAAAGCTAGCATACAACAGAAAAGCTTTAATCAAGATCAAGACCCATTTGGCGAAAGCCAGTCAGTACAACCATCTCGACAAAACCTTCAAAAAAAAGAAACTATCTGAACGTTGGAATAATCTCAACGGGATCAAAGTCCAGCGGGACTTGTACGCTGCCTTCTTAATTATGAACATCAATGATGATTTAGAGACTTACGACGAAGAAAAATGTGCCACTCGTTTTGATACGTTTCTAAAGAAGCACGACATTGAAATCAACCGTTGTAAAAAACTCGGTATGATCTAGTGAAAGTAAAACAGGATGTTGGCATGCGTCCTATGCCATCGCTAAACCCCACTGAGGGGTTGGATGGTGAAAGTCTAAAGGAAAAAGGTGAGTCTCCGTTGCTTTCGAGTAGCGTTGGAAACCCTCGTACGTTAGAACCCCACTCCTTTAGTAGTGGGAGTGTCAGCATCAGTAATCAAGTAAGGATGTGAAGCAAGTGATCAAGATGCAACAAGTCAGTAAAATTTATCCGAACGGTGTCACGGCACTTCGTGAAGTCAATCTGACGATCAATCAAGGTGAATTTGTTTATATCGTCGGTCCGTCCGGTGCCGGGAAATCGACATTCATGAAAATGATGTACCGCGAAGAACGACCAACAAGCGGTTCATTTTTATTTAAAGGAATTGAAGTCGGTAAGCTCAAAAACCGCCAAATCCCCGAACTCCGTCGCCAAATCGGCGTCATCTTCCAAGACTTTAAACTACTCCCGTCACTGACGGTTTATGAAAATGTTGCGTTTGCCCTTGAAGTCGTCGGGGAAGATCGATCGCAAATCCGCAAAAAAGTGCTTGAGGTCCTCGATCTCGTTAAGTTAAAGCACAAGGAACGGAACTATCCTGATGAATTATCCGGTGGAGAACAACAACGGATCTCGATCGCGAGAGCCATCGTCAACCGCCCGGCACTCGTCATCGCCGACGAGCCGACCGGAAACCTTGACCCGGATACCGCATGGGAGATCATGGAAGTATTCGAAGAGATTTATCGCCGTGGGACAACGGTCGTGATGGCGACCCACAACCGGGATATCGTCAATAAGATGCGTCATCGTGTGTTAGCGATTGACGGTGGAAAAATCGTCCGAGACGAAGAGAAAGGAATGTACGGCTATGAAGTTTAATGGATTCCGTCATTTACGGGAAGGGGCAAAAGGTCTCGTCCGAAACGGCTGGATGACATTTGCTTCCGTCAGTGCTGTTACCGTGACCTTATTACTAGTAGGAATTTTTGCAATGGTCATGTTTAACGTTAACAAGATTTCCGATAACGTCGAAAAAGACGTCGAAATCCAAGTGTTCGTCGAACGTGAATCCGATCAAGCAAAAATCGATGCAGTTGGGAAAAAATTAGAGCAGATGCCGGGTGTCGAATCTGTCCGTTATAGCTCAAAAGAAGATGAACTGGACCGCTTCAAGGAACAGCTTGGCGAAGGGTCACAGGCGTATCAGTCAGTCGAGAAGGATAATCCGCTCCACGACCGCTATATCGTCAAAGCGACTTCACCAAATGAGACAGAAACTATTGCAACTATCGTCAAAAAAATGGAAAATATAGATAGTGTCGAATATGGGGAAGATTATGTTGAAAAGATGTTCAATTTCCTTGAAGGGGTTCGGATCGGTGGAATCATCCTGATTGTCGGTTTGACATTCATGGCGATGTTCCTGATTTCGAATACGATCAAGGTGACGATTTTCTCACGTCGTCGCGAAATTGAGATCATGCGACTCGTTGGTGCGAAAAACGGCTTCATCCGTGCACCGTTCTTCATCGAAGGATTATTGATGGGTGTTCTCGGGGCATTGATTCCGATTGCCGTCGTCTACTTCGGGTACGAAGTGACGTATAACGCCCTGCAACCACAACTCGTTTCGCTGAACGCGTCCATCTTCACACTGATCCCACCAGGCGAACTGTCTGTCCAAGTCTCCGTCATTTTACTGGCGTTAGGCGCCTTTATTGGTGTTTGGGGATCAACGACGTCACTCGGTCGATTCTTGAAGATTTAATATTTAATGATGACAATCAAATAAAAGATAGAGGAGAGATGCTTCTCATGAAGGTCCGATTCTGTTCTGCCGTCCTAAGCTTGGCATTAATTGGTTCAAGTGTATCCGTTCACGCAACGTCCAAGGGAGATTTGTTGAAGGAACAACAGGAGGTCGAGTCCCGTCTGCAAGAGACGGAACGATCACAGAATCAGACATCGGAGAAGTTAGTCTTGACGAAACAGGAGCGCAAGGAAGCACAAGCGCTCCTCGATGAAGTCAACAGCCGTTTGGATGATTTAGCGAGTAAGATTGCGGATCAACAAGCGGCTGTTTCTGTCGCTAAACAAGAACTGGATATCGTCACACGCGCTGTCAGTCAGACCGAGTCCAAGCTCCGGACACAGGAACGGTTGATCGGGGATCGTCTGCGTTCGGTGCAACGGGACGGTGATGTCAAATACATCGAAGTGTTGCTCGATGCCAAAGATTTCGGGGATTTGATCTCGCGGTTCAGTACTGTCAGTGAAATCATCAAACAGGATGATGGCATCTTACAGACGTACCAAACGAACGTCAAACAATTGACGGAACAACGGTCGGAGCAAGAACTCGTGCTCGGTCAATTAAAAAAAGAACAACGAAAGTTATTGATCTTGCAGACACGCATCATCGCCGAGTCGGACATCAAACGGACGTTAGTCGTCCAACTGAATCGTCAGGTCAAACAGTTGCAACAGGAGCAGTTCTCAAAAGCAGAAGAAGCAGCAATCTTAGCGGATCAGAAACGGCTGATTAGTCAAGAGTTAGAGGCATTGCGTCAAGCGGAATTACGGGCACAGCAAGAAGCGAAGGAACGTGCCGAAGCCGCTCGACAAGCAGCGGAAGAAGCAACCCGTGCAGCTGCGGAAGAAAAACGACAAGCCAAGCAGGAAGCAGCGCAGAAACAACAAACGACGGATTCGCGTCCGGAACCAGCGGCGGAACCTGTGACCGAGCAACCGACAATGGATCGCGCACCAACCGATACGGCTGAAACGGTCGCGAAACCCTTTTTATTGCCTGTGACCGGGTATGTCTCGTCTCCGTTTGGTCCCCGAAACAATCCGTTGACCGGGAAGTCAGAACGGCATACCGGCCTCGATCTCGTCAATGCGAAAGGGACGCCGATCAAAGCAGCAGCGGGGGGGATCGTCCTCCGGTCCGGCAGTGCGACCGGGTACGGCAATGTCGTCATGATTACGCACCTGATGGAGGGGAAAGTCTGGACGACTGTCTACGGCCATCTGGACGCCGTCTCCGTGAAGGCGGGTCAAACGGTCATGCCGGGAGAAATCGTCGGAAAACTTGGTTCGACCGGTTGGTCCACAGGTCCCCACCTTCATTTTGAGATCCATCGCGGAGAATGGGCAGTCGGACAACCAAATGCCGTCGATCCGGCACCGTATATCTTATAAGGTAAAGAGAGCGACCAACGAAAAGATAGGGGAACCTATCTTTTTTTGCTATACTGAAAAAAATAGCAGGTTTACACCAGAAACGAGGAATCACGCGTGAAAAAATCGACAACGGCCGTCATAGCGGTCAGTACGTTTGGCTTGGGTCTTGGCGCAGGTGCTGTCGGGATGTTAGCGACAGGTGGAACGGATACAGTGGCGACAAGTTCTTCATCACAATCTACAGGCGATTGGAAAAAGATTGATCAAGTCCGGCAGATGATTTCACAAAATTATCTGGAGGACGTGACGGATCAGGAATTGCTCGAAGGTGCACTGACAGGAATGACGGAAGTGCTCGAGGATCCCTATTCGGTGTACATGGATGAGTCGGAAACGGCGTCATTTAATACGAATCTGTCATCTTCGTTCGAAGGAATCGGGGCGACGCTTGAACAAAAGGGAGAAACGATCGTCATCGTCTCACCGATCAAGGGCTCACCGGCTGAAAAGGCGGGCATCAAACCGGGGGACATCATCTTAGAAATCGACGGGAAAACGACCAAAGGACAAAAAACGGATCAAGCGGTCAAGAAGATCCGGGGCGAAAAAGGAACAAAAGTCGTCTTGACGATTCAACGGGGTGGACAAGATCCGATGAAGATCACGATCGTCCGCGATACGATTCCGATCGAGACGGTGTATTCCGAGACGGAACAAGTCGATGGGAAAACGATTGGTGTCCTGCAAGTCACCCAGTTTTCTGATCCGACAGCAGATGAATTCGAGAAACAACTGGCAGCACTCGAGGAAAAAAACATCGATGGTCTGGTGATTGATGTCCGCGGTAATCCAGGTGGCTTGCTGACGGCAGTCTCGCAAATGATCGCACCGTTCATTCCGAAAGAGACACCGATCTTCCAAGTGGAAGACAACAAAGGCGAACGGACGCAGGAATTCGGGAAAGCGGAAGAGAAGAAACCGTATAAGATCGTTGTCCTCGAAGATAGTGGTTCGGCCTCTGCGTCTGAAATTCTCGCAGCCGGTCTGAAAGAGGGCGCCGGTGCAGAAGTCGTTGGGACGAAATCGTTCGGAAAAGGGATCGTCCAGAGTGCCTATGACTTAAAAGACGGCAGCGACCTAAAATTGACGACGAACAAATGGCTGACGCCGGACGGGAACTGGATTCATAAAAAAGGTGTCAAACCGACCGTTGAAGTCAAACAACCGGATTACTTCAACGTGACGAAGATTTTGACGGATGACAAGACGTTAGCGAGCGGTGATTATGGAAAACCTGTTGAAAATGCCCATCTGGTCCTCGAAGCAATCGGCTTTGATCCAAAAGGACAGAAAGGATATTTCGGCGATACGATGAAGCAGGCCGTCGAGCGCTTGCAGAAGGATGCGAAGCTGGACGCGACAGGAAACATCGATCCAGTGACGGCAGCTGAGATGGAAACACGTCTGCTGAAGAAACTCGAAGATCAAAAAAATGATGTACAACGGATCAAGGCGCTTGAAGTCGCTGCGCAATAACTCACAGAAAGAGGTCTGAATGGGCGTGGAATTACTCGATGGAATCGGTTGGACAGCGATTAGTTTCTTCGTTAGTCCGATCTTATGGTTAGCAATTCTGGTCAGTTTTTTACTCAGTATGCGGCGTGTCAAACGCGAACGGAATCTGTTTCGGTCACGTACCCGGAGCAAGCGGACCGATGTATTCGAAACGCTTGTCCCGGGACTAGTGGTCGGTCTCGTCTTATCCGTCATCAGTCTCAGTCTCAAGCTGACGGTTTCGTCAGAATTTCTGATGGCATTTACCGTTCTGACATTCCTGATCTTACTAACAGGAGTCGTCCGGTTTAATTTACCGCTTTGGCCGCTCGTGGTCTTGGCGGGTCTGACCTGGTTCGTGGCCGACGACCGAATCGATGGTCTGAGTGAGGTCAGCGTGACGCATTGGTTGCTGCTTGCTGCTTTGTCACTGGCGGCCGAACTGATGTTACTCGTCTGGCGCGGGGAGAAAAACTTATCACCGTCACTTGTCCTGTCGAAACGGGGCCGTTATATCGGTGGGCTGGCGTCCAATAAATTGTGGCTGATTCCGCTTGTCGTCCTCGTTCCGGGCAGTAGTCTCGAACAGTGGATTCCGCAGTGGACGTTTCCGGAGTTCGTTCCAGTGGTCGTCTTCCTGCCGATCGGATTCAGTTTCCTCTTTACGGGTCAATTGCCGGCACAATTGATGCGCCCGCTTGTTCAAGGGCGTCTGATCAGCTTCTTGTTAGCGGTCGTTCTTGCATTAGGTGCCTTTCTGACCGGACAAGCCGCTTGGCTGTACGGCTTACCTGTCTTGCTCCTCGTCCATATCGTGCTCCATCAGCGGACGAAACGCTGGAACCGTTCGCAGACGCCAGTGTTCCTCAACGGAAAACGGGGTGTCGTCATCCTCGGAACACTTCCGGAAAAACCGGCGTCCGAGATGGGTCTTGTCCCGGGGGAAGCGATTTATAAAGTCAATGGGGAGTTCGTCGAATCAGAGAAGGCATTTTATGAAGCGATTCAACGACATAAACCGTATCTCCGTCTTGAAGTGATGAATCATAACGGAGACGTCCGTTTTGCCCAGCGTGCCTTTTACGAACAGGATCATCATGATCTCGGAATCGTATTCGTCAGTGAGCCGGGGAACAAACGGACGAAAATCCGGATGCTTCAATGATCGAGATCAGAATCTGCAGACGAAAACAGTTCAGCTAACCAGCTGGACTTTTTCTTTTGGCGAAAAACGGGTAACTTCTAAAAAGAGTACTTCATAATCGAATGTTTGTTCGTAAAGTGATACAATAAAAATAGATTTTTTTACTGGATGAGGGGGAAGAATACGATGGATTTTGAGTTAGTATCACCGTTTGAGCCCGGTGGCGACCAACCGACGGCAATCGAAAAACTAATTGCAGGTGTCAAAAATGGTGAACGCCATCAGACGTTACTTGGAGCGACGGGAACAGGGAAAACGTTCACCGTCTCGAATGTCATCAACGAGATCAAAAAACCAACATTGGTCCTGGCGCACAATAAGACGCTGGCCGGTCAGCTTTATTCGGAGTTCAAAGAGTTCTTCCCAAATAACGCCGTCGAATATTTCGTCAGTTTTTATGATTATTACCAGCCGGAAGCATACGTCCCATCGACGGATACGTTCATTGAAAAGGATTCCTCGATCAATGATGAGATCGATAAACTCCGTCACTCGGCGACGTCCTCACTATTTGAGCGGGAAGACGTATTAATCGTCGCGTCGGTGTCTTGTATCTATGGTCTTGGTAATCCGGAAGAGTACAACAACCATGTCTTGTCGCTTCGTGTCGGCAACGAGATGGGGCGTAATGAAATGTTACGCCGCTTGATCGACATTCAATATGAACGGAACGATATCGATTTCCAACGGGGGCGGTTTCGTGTCCGCGGGGACGTCGTTGAGATTTTCCCGGCATCGCGTGACGAACAGTGTGTCCGGGTTGAATTTTTTGGCGATGAGATCGAACGGATTCGGGACATGGATCCCTTGACGGGCGAAATCATTGCTGACCGGGAACATATCTCGATTTTCCCGGCATCCCACTTCGTGACGGGGGATACCCGTCTCCAAAAAGCAATCACGAATATTGAGGCGGAACTCGAGACGCAACTCGCGAAGATGCGCGAAGACGGGATGTTGCTTGAAGCCCAGCGGCTCGAACAACGGACGAACTACGATCTTGAGATGATGCGCGAGATGGGCTACTGTTCCGGGATTGAAAACTATTCCCGTCATTTGAACTTGATGCCACCTGGATCGACACCATACACGTTGATTGATTATTTCCCGAAGGATTTTTTACTGATTGCTGATGAATCACACGTCACCTTGCCGCAAATCCGTGGTATGTACAATGGGGATCAGGCACGGAAGCAAGTGCTCGTCGAACATGGTTTCCGTCTGCCCTCAGCAAAAGATAACCGTCCGCTACGTTTTGAAGAGTTTGAAGAGAAGGTCAGTCAAGCGATCTATATTTCGGCGACACCGGGACCTTACGAAATCGAACATACAAAAGAGATGGTCGAACAGATCATCCGTCCGACGGGACTTGTCGATCCGACGATTGAAATTCATCCGATCACGGGTCAAATCGACTACTTGATGGATAATATTCGGGAACGGGTCGCAAAAAATGAACGGGTCCTCGTGACGACATTGACGAAAAAGATGTCAGAGGACTTAACGGATTATCTGAAAGAACATGGTGTCAAAGTCAACTATATGCACTCCGAAATCAAGACACTCGAACGGATCGAAATCATTCGGGACTTGCGGCTTGGGAAATACGATGTTCTCGTCGGCATCAACTTGTTGCGAGAAGGACTCGACATTCCGGAAGTCTCGCTCGTGACGATCCTCGATGCCGATAAAGAAGGGTTCCTACGGTCGGAACGGTCACTGATTCAGACGATTGGACGAGCAGCACGGAACTCGGAAGGGCATGTCATCCTGTTTGCCGATAAGATCACCGACTCGATGCAACGGGCGATGGGTGAAACGGAACGGCGGCGAAACATTCAGCTCGCCTTTAATAAAGAACATGGCATCACCCCGAAGACGATTCAAAAAGACGTCCGCGGTGTCATCAGTACGACGATTGAAAGTGATGACACGATGGAAAAACTGGAGAAATTCAATAAGCTGAAAAAACCAGAACGCGAGACGTTGCTCGAACAACTGGACCAAGAGATGCGTCAAGCAGCAAAAGACATGCAGTTTGAACGAGCAGCAGAATTGCGTGATCTGATCTTAGAATTGAAAGCAGGTGCCTAAGGTGGCAGAAAAAAAGAACAAAATCATTATCAAGGGCGCTCGCGTCAATAACTTACAAAATATCGATGTCGAAATCCCGCGTGATCAGCTCGTCGTCCTGACGGGTTTATCCGGTTCCGGAAAATCGTCACTCGCGTTTGATACGATTTATGCAGAAGGGCAGCGGCGATATGTCGAAAGTCTCTCCGCTTACGCCCGGCAATTTCTTGGACAGATGGATAAACCGGATGTCGATGCAATCGAAGGGTTAAGCCCGGCGATTTCGATCGACCAAAAGACGAAGAGTAAGAATCCACGCTCGACGGTCGGAACGGTGACGGAGATTTACGATTATCTGCGTCTGCTATATGCCCGGATCGGGAAACCGATCTGTCCGAATCACGGCATCGAGATTTCGAGCCAGACGATCAGTCAAATGGTCGACCAAGTGATGGAACTGCCGGAACGGAGCCGTCTCCAAATTCTTGCACCGATCATTTCGGGTCGGAAGGGTGCCCACGTCAAAGTGTTCGAAGACTTAAAAAAAGAAGGGTTCGTTCGTGTCCGGGTCGATGGAGAAACGATCGATTTGACGGACGAGATTGAACTCGAAAAAAATAAAAAACACTCGATCGAAGTTGTCGTCGACCGGGTCGTCGTTCGACCGGACGTCGAAGCCCGTCTTGCCGATTCACTCGAAACGGCGTTACGTCTCGCTGACGGTCGGGTCATCGTTGATACGATGGATGGCAAGGAATTGTTATTCAGTGAGCATCACGCCTGCCCGATTTGCGGGTTCTCGATCGGGGAACTCGAACCACGGATGTTCTCGTTCAACTCACCGTTTGGTGCCTGTACGTCATGTGACGGACTCGGAACGAAACTGGAAGTCGATGTCGATCTCGTCGTGCCACATCCAGATAAATCGCTCAACGAAGGGGTAATCATTGCCTGGGAACCGACTAGTTCACAATATTATCCCCAGTTGCTTGCAGCTGTCTGCAGTCACTTCAAGATCGATATGGATACACCGTTCGAACAGTTGTCGGAAGAACACCGTGATATCCTATTGAACGGAAGCAGCAAGGAAGAAATTCAATTCCGTTATGAAAATGACTTCGGCATGGTCCGCAATACGTCGTTGTTCTTTGAAGGGGTCTTAAACAATCTACAACGCCGGTTCAAAGAGACGTCATCGGACTATATCCGGGAACAGATGGAAGGTTACATGGCGAAAGCGGCATGTCCGACCTGTAAAGGGCACCGTTTGAAACGCGAGTCACTTGCCGTCAAGGTGTCCGGTATTCATATCGGAGACGTGACGAAGATGTCCGTCAAACAAGCGGTCGTCTGGTTCGAAGAGTTGCCGGACAAATTGTCCGAGAAGGATCAGACGATTTCGAAGATGATTGTGCGGGAGATTCATGAACGGTCTTCGTTCCTTGAAAACGTCGGGTTGGATTACTTGACGATTTCACGTGCTGCCGGGACGTTGTCTGGCGGCGAAGCGCAACGGATTCGTCTGGCGACACAAATCGGTTCCCGTCTGACGGGGGTCCTGTACGTCTTGGATGAGCCATCGATTGGTTTGCATCAACGCGACAATAACCGTCTGATCAATACGCTGAAGACGATGCGTGACCTCGGAAACACGTTGATTGTCGTCGAACACGATGAGGACACGATGATGGCGGCCGATTACCTGATCGATATCGGACCAGGTGCAGGGGACCACGGTGGGTTCGTCACGGCAGCCGGACGTCCGGAAGAACTGATGCAAGATCCCAACTCCTTGACAGGCCAATACTTGTCGGGGAAAAAATTCATTCCTGTCCCGACAGAACGAAAACAACCGGATGGTCGGGCACTACAGATTCACAAAGCGTCGGAAAACAACCTGAAAAATGTCGATGTCGACATTCCGCTTGGTTTGTTCGTCGCTGTCACGGGTGTCTCAGGATCCGGGAAATCGACGTTGATCAATGAGATTCTTTATAAAACGATCGCTCATGAAATGAACCGGGCGAAAGAAAAACCAGGTGCCCATAAAGGGATTTCCGGGCTGGATCAAATCGATAAAGTCATCGACATCGATCAGTCGCCGATCGGTCGGACACCACGCTCGAATCCAGCGACGTATACCGGCGTCTTCGACGATATCCGTGATGTCTTTGCTTCGACGAACGAAGCGAAGCTCCGCGGTTACAAAAAAGGGCGCTTCAGCTTCAACATCAAAGGTGGACGCTGTGAAGCGTGCCGTGGTGACGGAATCATCAAAATCGAGATGCATTTCTTACCCGATGTTTACGTTCCGTGTGAAATTTGTCATGGGAAACGGTACAACCGTGAGACACTCGAAGTGAAATATAAAGGCAAGACGATTGCCGACGTCCTTGAAATGACGGTCGAAGATGCCTTGGAATTTTTTGATAAGATTCCGAAAATCAGCCGCAAGCTCCAAACGATCGCCGATGTCGGACTGACGTATATGCGCCTTGGACAACCGGCGACGGAATTATCCGGCGGGGAAGCACAACGGGTCAAACTGGCGTCTGAGCTTCACAAACGGTCGACCGGGAAAACGATTTATATTCTCGATGAACCGACAACAGGTTTACACGTCCACGATATCGCCCGTTTACTGAAAGTCTTACAGCGTCTAGTGGATAACGGTGACACCGTCCTCGTCATCGAACACAACCTTGATGTCATCAAGACGGCCGACTACCTGATTGATCTCGGTCCGGAAGGTGGCGACGGTGGCGGGAAGATCGTTGCGACCGGAACACCGGAAGAAATCGCGGCCGTCAAGGAATCGTATACGGGTCACTACCTGGCTCCAGTCTTGGAACGGGACGCGGCACGAATCGAATCGTGAAACTTTTTTGATTCAAGAATCGTAAAAAGGGAAGTAAGGGAAGTAGAACGAAAGTAGTAAGTATGCAGGACCGATTACCGCGTGTCAGATCAGAGGAGGGAATATTGATGAAGCAAGATATGCGCCAACTGATACTTGAACAAGTGAAAGAAGGAAAGCTGACGATTGATGAAGCACTTGACAAGCTGGAACGACTCGAAGCGATTAACGAGCATCAGTCGACAGCGAGTGAACACAAGTACGTGGATGAACCGGAACACTACGACCGGGTCGATCATTATACGGTCGATTCACTGACGTCGAAAGTCATGTCGGCATTTGACGGACTCGTCAACCGGATCAAGGAAAGTGATTTGTCACTTAATCAAACCTCTGGACCAAACGTCACCTACGTCAAACAATTCCCATTCAGCGGTGAGACGATTCATCTGGACCTCTTTAATGCCAATGCCATCATTGAGCCGGGGGATCTCGAAGAATGTGAACTGACTGTGACCGGTCGTCCGCTTCGCCAAGTCAATGAAGAGCAGGCGCTCGAGCAACTTCAAGCTTCTCTTCAACATTCTGTCTCTGCCAACACGCTATCGATTCGTCTCAAGGACAAACGTGTCCGGGCGACGATTCATCTGAAGATTCCACGCCGTCATTATGAGTCATTGGTTCTCCAAACGCTAAACGGGGAAATCACGTTGTCATCACTGGATGCGACGTCGGTCCAATTAATGACAGCAAACGGACGGATTCTTGTCCGCGATCTGTTCAGTGACGAAGTCAAGACGTCGACAGCGAACGGTTCGATTGAAATCGAAGAATCAGAAATCAAGTCACTGAAAGCAAAAACGGCCAACGGTCAAGTCATCGCCACGGGTGTTTTCGAACGGTCTGACTTGAAGACGGCGAACGGAAATGTCCGCTGTGAATTGAAAACCGTTCAAGATGCGAAGATTCAAGCATCGTCCCTAGCCGGAAGCATCGCCTTGATGTTGCCGCACGGTGCTGAGATTTATGGGGAGCTGGAAACGAACTTTGGTGGATTGAACTGTAACCTCGATGAGATGGAATTGATTCGCGATCAAAAAGAAGTTGTGAACCGTAAGTTGCACTTCTTGTCAGGTCGTGGTCGGACGCCGAAAATCGAAGTCGCTGCCGAGACGAAAACGGGCACGATTTCTGTCACGCACGGTGTTCATTTAAGCCCACAAGCTCTTTAAGTTAAACCAATCCCTGTCCCTTTGATGAAAAGGAGGCAGGGATTTTTTTTGATGGCTTCGACAAAAAAACGACAACTCTCTATCACTTAGGATAGGGAGTCATCGTTGATATGGTGAAACTTAATAATCGTAATCCTGATCCATCATCGGATCATCGAAATTCATGTTTTCGAAGTTGTTCATGTCATAACCGAATTGGATGAACACGATGATTCCGATGATTGTCAGGACGATCGACGCGATGATCAAACCGATGCCCATCCAACTTTTCCGACGTGCCCGGTTCCAATAAAAGACGATGGCAAGAATAAGTGAGATGAGCGAACCGCTGATGAAGATCCCGATAATCGAAATGATGAAGAACAATAAAGCGGTTTGATCTTGGTTGCGTGAGTAGGCTTTCCACATATCGATCAGTGCCATGATCAGATACACAAAACCAACGATGGCGAGAATTCCGAATAAAATAAAGATGATAATGAGACCAATACCGCTACCTGATGATTCCATCATAAATATCCCTCCTTTTTAGACTATCTATAATCCATTCCCAAGATTGCCCACTTCTAATCGAATTCCTTGATTTTCGTAAAAATATGGTACAATACTTCAAGTGAAAGGGGCTGATTGAGCGTGCAACCAAAAGTGCGAACAGCTGAAATCGTAAAGCAATTTAATTTAAAAATCGTCACCGGAGAAGAGGGGTTACATCGCCCGATTCTGACGGCTGATCTTTGTCGACCGGGTCTCGTTCTTGCCGGCTATTATGCGTATTATCCAGCGGAACGACTCCAGATTCTCGGAAAAACGGAATTGACGTTTTTCAATAACTTGACGTATGAGGAACAGCTCGAACGAGCGAATGTTCTTTGTACGGATGAGACACCGGGAATCTTGATCACACGTGGATTCGAGGTGCCGGAAGCAATCGTCAAAGCAGCAGACGAAACGAACGTCCCGCTGTTGACGACGAAGGGACATACGACATCGGTCGAATCTCAAATCACCAACTTCCTCGAGGCGGAACTCGCACCGACGACGGCGATGCATGGTGTACTCGTCGACATTTATGGGGTCGGCGTCTTCATCAAGGGAGCGAGTGGTGTCGGTAAATCCGAAACAGCACTGGAACTCGTCAAGCGCGGCCATCGCCTCGTTGCTGATGACTCGGTTGAAATCCGTCAAACGGGTGATGGCATCCTCGTCGGGACAGCGCCGAAATTGATTCAGCATCTGCTTGAGATCCGTGGAATCGGGATCATCGATGTGATGACGTTATTTGGAGCCGGTGCGGTTCGTTCGCATAAAAAAATCAGCCTCGTCTGTAATTTAGAAATTTGGGATCAAACCAAAGTGTATGACCGGATTGGTCTTGACCAAGAGACCTTACAAATCATCGATACGGAAATTCCGTTTTTGACGATTCCGGTCCGTCCAGGGCGAAACTTAGCTGTCATCATTGAGGTGGCGGCGATGAACTATCGTCTGAAAAACATGGGCATCAATACAGCAGAAGAGTTTGCGGGGCGTCTGGCGCAAGCGATTGAAGAGGGGAACGGTGGTCTTTGATGGGAACGTTAGCGAGTGTCCAACCAACGTTTGACCGGGTAGCGATTGAACTGGGACCGATCCCGATCTATTGGTACGGGATTGTCATTGCCTTAGGAGCAGTCGTCGGTCTGATGATTGCCATCTTCGAATCGAAACGGATCGGTTTTAATGAAGAGTATGCGGTTGATGTCGTCATCTGGGCAATTCCGATCAGCATCATTTGTGCACGTATCTATTACGTGGCGTTCGAATGGGACTATTACGGTCAAAACATCGATCAGATCATCAATATTCGCCAAGGGGGGATCGCGATTCATGGAGCGATCATCGGGGCGATCTTGACGGTATTGATTTATACCCGGAAGAAAAACATCTCCTTCTGGCAAATCGCGGATATCTTGGCGCCGTCGCTCTTGTTCGGCCAAGCCGTCGGACGTTGGGGCAACTTCTTTAATCAGGAAGCCCACGGTGGGGAAACGACATGGACGTTCCTGCAAGATACGTTGCACTTACCGGACTGGATCGTCAATCAGATGTACATCGACGGTGTCTATTATATCCCGACGTTCCTCTATGAAAGTATCTGGAATATCATCGGTGTCATTTTATTGATCGTCTGGCGAATGAAATGGAATCCACGTCGGGGTTATATCTTCCTCGGTTATCTCGTCTGGTATTCGATTGGTCGATTCTATATCGAAGGCTTACGGACTGATAGTTTGATGATGGGCGATGGATTACGGACTGCCCAGATCGTATCGATTGCCTTGATCGTCTTTGGGGTCGTCATGATGGTGCTTCGGAAAAATGCCGTCCGTTACTTGGACGGAACAAAACGGGAGGCGAAATGAGCCGATGATTCAAACGATTTTATTTGATCTCGACGGGACGTTGATTGATACGAACCCCCTCATCCTAAAAAGTTTTGAACATACACTCGACTATTACTACCCGGACCGGACGTTTACGGAAGCAGAGTTGCTTCCGTTCATCGGACCGACCCTCGAGAAGTCGTTTTCCGAGATGAATGCGGACCAGTGGAAAGAGATGGTCGCCTTTTACCGCAGCTACAACATCGCGATGCACGACGCGCTGGTGCTCGAATATCCGGGGGTTCTCGACGGATTACGTCGGTTGAAACAAGAGGGCTACAACATGGCGGTCGTGACGTCGAAAAGCCGGCGTGTCGCCTTAAAAGGAATCGAACTGTTTGGTTTGACGCATTTGTTTGACGCAATCATCGCAGCGGATGACGTGACGGAAGAGAAGCCTGCCGTCGAACCGTTCGAAAAAGCGATGGCACTCCTTGGCGCAACACCAGACGAAACGATCATGGTCGGGGACAACGATACGGACATCCACGGCGGGAAAAATGCGGGACTGAAAACCGTTGCCGTCGGGTGGGCCATCAAAGGACGCCCGTACCTCGAAGCGTTGCAACCGGATGTGATCATCGACTCGATGGAACACTTAAGCGACTGGATCGAGGCCGAGAATGCCAAGACGAACTGACCGCTATCACGTCGGGACGACGAATCCGCTGTGGCACATGTACCGGACGGTGTCGTTTTTTAAAGTCATGTGGTGTTTCCTCATCATCACGATCGGTCGTTTTTCCCCGTCGCTTCGTTTTAAGAATAGTCTCTACCGGACGTTCTTGCGAATGAAGATTGGGGAGCGGACGGCACTCGCGTTGATGGTCATGCCGGACACGATGTTCCCGGAACGGATCACGATCGGCTCGAATACGATCATCGGGTTTAATACGACGATTCTCTGCCATGAATATTTAACGACGGAATACCGGATCGGGAACGTCACGATTGGAAACGATGTGTTGATCGGAGCCAACGTCACGATTTTACCTGGGGTGACGATTGGAGATGGCGCGATGGTCGGAGCCGGATCGGTCGTCCATCGGGATATCCTGCCAGGCGAACGGGTATCGAGTCAGCCGCTCCGCCGTCATGAAATGTGACGAAACTGTGAGAAGAGGAGGAAACGAGATGAGTTATATCCGCTTTACGTATAAAACAGGAAAGTATTTCGGAAGATTATTTGCAGAACGTCCACAAGGGTTGGTCGTGGAAGTGTTGGCGGTTGAGAAACACCCGGTCCAAGGTGACTTGCACAATCCGAACCAGGTCGATGTTCCGCTCTTCCATGTTCGTCCAGCCCTACACCCGCACGAAAAAGTGACAGTCGCACCAAGTGTCGTTTATGCGTACGACGGTGAGATTCCGACCTATGCCGAGAGCTTACGTCAAGCTTACGACAAAGATGTCGCGCGTCTGAACGGACAAAATCCAGAAGCGGATGCTTTCGTACAAAAATGCTTGGAGAATTACAAGGAACTGGAATCGATTTATGCGAAACGCTGGGCGTAAACCCCGGCGTTTTTTCTGTTGCAACGGTTTCCGAGATAGGTTATTCTTGTCTCTGCAACTATGAAACCAGATTTAGATCTATGGGGGCTTGAATCATGATGGAATTAACTGAATACAAAGCAGACCCCTTTGCGATTACTATGCGCCAAGCGGAACTTTTTTATTTCCGTGGACGGAAAGCGCACCGGGAAGGGAGACTTGAAGAGGCGGTATATCATCTCGATGAAGCCACGACGCTTCGGCCCGACGATATCCGTTATCTTTTACGTTACGCACGTGTCCTGTTTGAGACAGGCGAGATCAATCATGCGAATGATGTCTTGAAACAAGTGCGGACGCTCGACAAGTCAAATACCGAATCATTATTTTATTTAGCGAATAACTACGCGCACGTCTCCTTATACGAAGAGGCAAAAAACTATGCGCTTGAATATTTATCTAGTGCACCGAACGGAAAACACGCAGAGGCATCGGCCGCGCTCGTGGAACTGATCGATCTCGAACAAGAGATGGAAGATGACGATGAGGATGAATTGATTCGTTTGCATGCTCAAGCACAACGTCAAATCGACAAAGGGATGTTATTTGCGGCGCAAGAGACACTGGAAGCTTTGATCATCCAATATCCGACGTTTTGGCCAGCCTACAACAACCTCGCCATCGTCGAGTTTTATCTGGGTGAAAATGACCGGGCGTTTGCTTCACTCGAACAGGTCCTTGATGGAAATCCGGGAAACTTACATGCCCTCTGTAATACGCTCGTCTTGTTACATGAGATGGGACAGGACGAAGAAGCCCACCGTCTATCGCAGAAGCTCGAACACGTCCGGTCGGTCAATCTCGAGACCCGCTACAAGGTCGCTTCGACGCTCGCAATCATCGGTCGTCATGATTTAGCGTATGAAGAATTAAAGTTACTCGAACGTCGTGGTTACCGGGGAGACCCGTTATTCGGTCACTGGTTGTCGATCTCAGCGTTCAAGACAGGACATGTCGAAGAAGCTGCTGCCTTCCTACAATCAGAAGAAGCCCAAGGCATGCGAGAAGAACAAGAAGCGTATGATATCCGACATAACCTTCAGTTCCGTTCCGCGTTGATTCAAGCGTTGAAAACGGAAGATGACATCTCACGGATTTTCACGGCACTTTTGCTTGGTAAACTGAACGATGAGGAAGCGAAACTGGCATTATCGATGATGCCGGAAGTGACGGATCATCCGGATGTTTTATTGCTGACAGAACAGATTCTACATGAGATGAACGGGGAGAAACTGATCGTTGATGCCCGGATTCATCGTGCGTTATTGACGATTCGTCTAGCGGAACGGTACGTTTCGGACGAAGAACGGATGAGTTTAGAAGGGGACTTTTATGAACGATTCGCGCGACTCGTCCTCAGCGGAGAGACGTTTGACGCGATTGAGGCGTCAGCTGCTGCGTTGATTTACCTGTTTCATGACGTCCGTGAAGGGACTTTGATTGAGGACTGTGCGGCTTTAGTTGATGTCTCGTTTGACGAAGTGGCGGCTGTGATTCGTTCCTATCAACGACTTTTGAACCCGGCGCGGGCAAAGTGTTAGACGTTTGTCCGTTTCTCCCCTATACTCAAATTACAACGAAAATACAGATGGGGTGGAATCATGACAGGAACTGATCAAAAAATTTATGACGTCATTATCATTGGTGCCGGTCCTGCTGGTATGACAGCAGCACTTTACGCATCACGGGCAAACTTATCGACTTTGATGATCGAACGCGGTATTCCGGGCGGCCAGATGGCGAACACGGAAGATATCGAGAACTATCCAGGATACGACAGCATTCTTGGACCGGATCTTTCACAAAAGATGTTCGACCACTCAAAAGCATTCGGAGCGGAGTACGCGTATGGTGACGTACGCAGTATCGAAGACGGTCCGGCGTATAAAACGATTCATGCCCACAATAAGGATTATTACGCACGCGCCATCATCATCGCTTCAGGGGCGCAGTATAAGAAAATCGGCGTCCCGGGTGAAGAAGAACTCGGCGGACGTGGTGTCTCGTACTGTGCGGTCTGTGACGGCGCGTTCTTTAAAGAAAAAGAACTGTTCGTCATCGGTGGCGGCGACTCAGCGGTCGAAGAAGGGGTCTACTTGACACGGTTCGCGAAAAAAGTGACGATCGTTCACCGTCGTGAAGAATTACGTGCACAAAAAATCCTTCAAAAACGGGCATTCGACAACCCGAAAATCGACTTCATCTGGAACCATACGGTCAAACAGATTAACGAAGATAACGGCAAAGTCGGTGGCATCGAATTAATCAATACAAAAACGGCAGCGACGACAACGTATCCGATTGACGGCGTATTCATCTACATCGGGATGAACCCGATCACAGGATATGTCCAAGATCTCGGAATCTTGAATGATCAGGGATATGTCGTGACGAACGAAGCGATGGAAACGAACATCAAAGGCATTTTTGCTGCTGGTGATGTCCGTGAGAAAACATTACGTCAAGTCGTGACAGCGACGAATGATGGTTCGATTGCGGCTCAAAACGCGCAACATTATATCGAAGCCTTGCTTGAGGAATTACAGGAATCATCACAAGTCTAATTCAAGAACCAGCTTGGTTGGAGGGCACTTCAATCAAGCTGGCTCTTTTTTTGTGTTATACTGAAATCAGAGTAAAAAATACACACGGAACTGTTGTCTGGAGGGCGAAGAGATGGAAGAGAATCAACCGCAACTGGTCATCATTACAGGAATGAGTGGCGCCGGGAAAACGGTCGCGATGAATAGTTTTGAAGACTTAGGCTACTTTTGTGTCGACAATTTACCGCCGACGTTACTACCACAATTGATCGAAGTGATTGGACAGGTGCGTCCGAAAATCGCTGTCGCCATCGATACACGGGCTCGTGATTTCATCGATAGTTTCTTTGTCGTTTATGAAGATTTGAAGAAAACGAACCTGCAAATCCGAATGCTTTATTTGGACGCCCGCAATGAGGTATTGGTTCGTCGGTATAAAGAATCCCGCCGGTCGCATCCGCTGGCCCCGACCGCGTCACCGCTGATCGGAATCGAACGGGAGCGGACCCTGCTCGAAGGGTTCCGCGATAAAGCACAATTGCTGATGGATACAAGTGACATTAAACCGCTTGCCTTAAAAGAACGGATTTTAAAAGAGTTTACGGAAGGGGAACGAATCCCGTTTACCGTCAACGTGATGTCATTTGGCTTTAAACATGGTTTACCACTCGATGCCGATCTTGTGTTTGACTTACGTTTCTTGCCGAACCCGTTTTACATTCCGGAACTCCGACCGAAGACGGGTCTTGATCTTGAGGTCTCGTCCTACGTCATGCAATGGCCGGAAGCGAAGCTGTTTTATAAAAAGCTCGTCGACATGCTCGAATTCCTGATTCCCCAGTATGAGCGGGAAGGGAAATCACAGCTCGTCGTGGCGCTCGGTTGTACCGGCGGAAAACACCGGTCGATCACGTTTGCCGAAGCGATCAGTAAAGAATTTAAGAATCAATACCATATCGTGACGAACCACCGGGATTATGTGCATGCAAAGGAGGAAAAATAATGAAATGGGAACGAAAAGTCGTCGCCATCGGCGGAGGAACGGGCCTATCAACTCTTTTGCGCGGACTAAAACATTACCCGCTTGATATCACGGCCATCGTCACCGTCGCGGACGACGGCGGAAGCTCGGGCCGTTTGCGGACGGAATTCAACATGTTGCCGCCGGGCGATATCCGAAACGTCATCGTCTCACTGTCGAAGTCCGAGACATTGATGGACCGGATCATGCAATACCGCTTTGAGACAGGAGAAGGTCTGCACGGACACTCGCTCGGGAACTTGATGCTGACAGCAGCGACGCAGCTCTGTAACGGTTCGTTTGTCGAGGCGATTGGTGTCATGGGACAACTGCTGAATGCGGAAGGGAAAGTTTATCCGGCAACGGAACGGACGATTACATTATGTGCCGAGTTTGAAGACGGAACAATCGTCAAAGGGGAGTCCTTGATTCCAAAAGTCGGGAAGGTCATCGATCGGATTTTTCTCGAAGAAGAAGACGTCCGTCCGGTCCCGGAAGCGATTCAGGCGATTCTTGACGCCGATGTCATCGTCCTTGGTCCCGGCAGCCTCTACACGAGTGTCATTCCGAACGTCTTGATCGAAGAGATTCGTGATGCGATCAAGCAGGCGCTTGCCCCGGTCGTCTATATCTGCAACGTCATGACACAACCTGGGGAGACGACGGCCTTTACGGCTAACGATCACCTGAACGTCTTGGAACGGTTCCTCGGCAAAGGGGTGATTGATACGATCATCGTCAACAACGAATCGATTGATGTCAGTTATTTACGAAAATACCAGAAGGATCACGCGGATATGGTGACCTACGATGAAACAAGTTTTGAAGAAGCCGGCATTGAAGTGCTCGCGGACGATATCGTGGACTACAACCATCACTTCATCCGCCATGATTCGGATGCCGTCGCAAGCCTTGTCATGCGGAAAGTCTTATCGATCCGACGGGTCCGTCAATTCGAAGGGAAGGAGGAACTGACGTGAGTTTTGCTTCAGAAGTCAAAAAAGAATTAACACAAATCACGATGACCGATCACGAGATGAAGGCGGAGCTTGCTGCACTCGCCCGGATGAACGGCGCAATTTCGTTTGGTCTCGGACGTGGACTGACGCTTGATATCTCGACGGAAAATGCGTCGATTGCCCGCCGGATCTATTCGTTGCTCAAACGTGCTTACGCGGTCCATCTCGATTTATTGGTCCGGAAAAAAATGCGTCTAAAGAAAAATAACGTCTACATCGTGCGCGTCAAACAACAAGCGGACAAGATTCTACAAGACCTCGGTATTCTCGGAGAAGGGTTTACGATGATCCGCTCGATCAGTGATTCGATTCTCCACGATGAACGTCGTGCCCGGGCTTATCTCCGGGGCGCCTTTTTAGCGGGCGGGTCACTAAACAATCCGGCGACGTCTTCGTACCACTTGGAAATCTTTAGTCTGTATGAAGAACACAATGCCGCCTTACGCAGCTTGACGAATCAGTTTGACTTGAATGCAAAAGCGATCGAACGGAAAAAAGGGCATATCCTCTACATCAAGGAAAGTGAAAAGATCTCTGATTTCCTGAAGCTGATTGGTGCGACCTATTCGATGTTACGTTTTGAAGATGTCCGGATCTTGAAGGATATGCGCAATTCGGTCAACCGACTCGTCAACTGTGAGACAGCGAATTTAAACAAGACGGTGGGTGCGGCGTTACGCCAGGTCGAGAACATCAAGTTCTTAGAACGGACGGTCGGGCTTGATGTCTTACCGGACAAACTTAGAGAAATTGCGATCTTACGTGTGACCCATCAAGACGTGACGTTACAGGAGTTAGGCGAGATGGTCGAAAGTGGTGCCATCTCGAAGTCCGGGATCAATCATCGATTGCGCAAGATTGATCAAATTGCGGATAAACTCCGAAACGGCGAATCCATGACCGGGGCTCTTTAGGGAGTAACTTGCGAGATGAACCATAGTCTACTATAATATATAGTCGGTGCAACTAAATGTTCGAATTAAGGAGTTTTTGAAATGGCTAATGACAAAAAACGTATTTCGCTGACGGTAGATGCGAAGTTTGATGAACTGCTTACGAAAAAAGCAAAAACGATCGGTGTTCCGAAAAGTACACTCGTGACGTTTGCGACTTCCCTGTTCCTGAAGCAATTACAGGCAGAAGAAGAACTTTCACCACATGCGAACGGAATCTACACACTGATTCGTGAAAACCACGATATCGTATCTGATATCACAGACATGATCGATTAATGAATAAGGACCTCTGTCCCCGTACTTCCTTCTTGAGGGAGAAAAAAGGGATTGAGGTCCTTTTGTTTAGTGTATGGCAAAATCAGTTCAGTCCGGTATGTGAACACTGACTAAAAAAAAACGCCTCCACATGAAGTGAAGACGGTTCGGTGAAAGCTTATGCACGTTCCATGACACGGTCGATTAAACCGTAGTCAGCTGCTGATTGAGCAGACATGAAGTTATCACGTTCTGTATCACGTTCGATGACTTCAAGTGGTTGTCCTGTATTTGTAGCCATGATTTTGTTTAAGTGTTCACGCATCTTGATGATCCGTTCCGCGTGGATTTTGATATCCGATGCTTGACCTTGTGTGCCACCGAGTGGTTGGTGAATCATGATTTCAGCATTTGGAAGCGCAAAACGTTTTCCTTTAGCGCCTGCTTGAAGCAAGAAAGCACCCATTGATGCAGCCATTCCGATGCAGATTGTTGAAACTTGTGGTTTGATGAAGTTCATTGTATCGTAAATCGCCATACCGGCTGTGATTGAACCACCTGGGCTGTTGATGTAAAGCGAGATTTCTTTATCTGGATCTTCTGCTGCTAAGAACAGTAACTGGGCAACGACTGAGTTGGCGACGTTGTCGTCAATCGCGCTCCCGAGAAGGATGATCCGGTCTTTGAGCAAACGTGAGTAGATGTCGTACGCACGTTCCCCGCGGTTGGTTTGTTCGATGACTGTTGGAATTAACATAGTCTTTGCCTCCTTATAGTAGGTATGTAGCTCATATTCGACTTGTTCTTATCATAATCCTTTGGTCAGGATTGGTCAAAAGATACGATGCGACTTCTAGGTATTTTTCCTGAAACCGTTTCGCGTAAACATACCGATATAGAAAAAAGGCAACACCGAGAACGGCATTGCCTGTAGATTCAAGTATGGTACACCCGGAGAGATTTGAACTCCCGACACCTGGTACCGGAAACCAGTGCTCTATCCCCTGAGCTACGGGTGCATGTTTTTACTGAACAATTAATAGTATACCGACATTTTTTCAGGAAAGCAATACTAGAAACTGAAGTTTCTTGTTTTTTTGTAAAAGGCTGAAGGACGATTGATTTAATCCCCATACATTATAATAGAAACAGAACCACATCCAGTCGGAGAAAGGGAAGATGAACAGATGGAACAGAGACAAGAACAAGCGCAGCGTCTTGTGATGTCAGCAGCACAGTTGTTTCAATTATCGGTTTTAGAAGAGACGCGCGCGGAACTAGAGCAACATCTTTACCGAATCATCCGTCGTGCCAGGCACACGAAACATAATGGAAGAAAAACAATCCATCCGGATTTAGAGCAAGTTGCGGATCGGATCGACTCGTTTGAGAATGAACTTCTGAAGCAAATACGTTTAGAATCGGTCAGACAGGAAATAGGATATATGGCGGAACAACTCATCATGTACTTAGATACGGATGGACTACTCAGAACGACAGACGCACAATTGGCGGTTCTTCTTGCGAGCGAGGAGTCGATCATCAGACAGGCGCGGCAACTGCTCCAACAATGTGAACCAACCGGTATCGCGGCACGTTCAGAGACGGAGTGCCGATTGTTGCACGCCATCGAGTCTGAAGAAGACCAACTGATTGATCTGGTCACCGAGTTACAAGAAGGGATGTCGCTGAAGCAAGCCTTGGAGGGAATCAGGGATCTAACGGAGCGACAGCAAATGAAGCAACGAATCAATCGGTTGCCGAAAAGACCGGTCTTGCCGACAGCAACGGTCGTGACGATACCGGAAGCTGAAGTACAGCTGATTGATGGTCAAATCCAAATTGTCTGGTATGACATACCGGTCGATGCGTCCTGGACGGATCTTGAAGAAGCGAAATCCTTTTTAAGTGCGTACGAACGGCGACGGAAGACGCTAGAGGCGATTTTAGATGTCGTCACGAAACGACAAGTCCGCTGGTTTGAAGGTGAGCTTCACCTGGAACCACTGACAAAAAAGGAAGTTGCCGAACAAACGGGATACCATCCTTCGACGATCGGTCGAGCGATTGCCAACAAAACGGTGCGGACTGCCCACGGGACATTGGCGTTGGAAAACTTTTTTGTATCGAAGACGCAGGACGGGACATCCAGCTTTTTGATCAAGGTGCGGATGGCGAAGCTGATTCAGGAAACAACCACGCCATTGTCGGATCAACAGATCGCTGATCGTCTTCAAGTGGAAGGCATCCAAGTCGCGCGACGGACGATTGCCAAATACCGGTCGGGTCTTGAATTGACCCGGTCCGACATCACGAAGCGACGAGAGGCGAATGACTGATGCAAACAAAAGAACACATGACCTTAATATTGTATTCACGTCCGGGATGTACGCTATGTGAGGAAGCCGCCGTCTTACTTGATTTCGTACTCGACGAATTTCCTGGGTGGACGTACCAAGAAATCAACATCGATGAAGATGCAACGCTCAGCTTACGGTTTTTATATGAAATTCCGGTTGTGATGTATCAGTCTGAAATTTGGAGTTATGGCAAATTTGAGACGGAGCCCATAAGAAACCGCTTACTTGAAAAAAGTTGAAGGGTGAGGCTTGAATCCTCGTGCGATGGCTGTTATGATGAGGATGTACCAAGTGGGACAAGATACGACACGCGGGACGTAAAGTGTCCAGCAGTTTGAGAGGAGCGGGAAATACATGATTCGGCAGTTAGTGCAGATCCAAAAGCGAATCGTGCCTGATCTGATTGAAGAAATGCAGACACGTTACGACATACTTCATTATGTCCGGCTGATGCAACCGATTGGTCGACGTACACTCGCGACAAGCCTTGGCTTGACGGAGCGGGTATTACGGCGCGAAGTAGACTTCCTGAAAGAGCAAGGATTGCTCGAAGTGGCAACACAAGGAATGTCTTTAACGGACGAAGGACGGACCGTCTTACGGAGTATGCACAGTGTGATGGCAGAACTGGCCGGGATTTCCGATATGGCGAAAGCTTTAAAAGAAAAACTGGGCGTACGGGATGTCGTCATCGTACCGGGTGACTCGGATCAGACATTTTGGGTACAACGCGATATGGGACGTGCGACAGTCGCACGTTTGAAACGAGAACTTTCTTCATCTGTACACAACACGATTGCCGTCACAGGAGGAACGACGATGGCTTCCGTCGCGGCGATGATGTCGCCCGACAAGGAAAACCGTCCGATGACATTTGTGCCAGCACGTGGTGGACTAGGCGAAACCCTTGAATTACAAGCGAATACGGTCTGCTCACGAATGGCGTCCCGTGCACAAAGTGATTATCACTTATTGCACATCCCGGACATGGTCAGCACGGAAACGTTTGTCAAGATGGTGGAAGAGCCAAGCATAAAAAATGTGTTACAAATGATTAGAGATGCCTCAATCGTGGTACATGGAATTGGTGAGGCAAAAACGATGGCAAAACGTCGTCGCGCTTCAACCGAGTTACTGGAACAGCTTGAAACCGAACACGCAGTGGCAGAAGCATTTGGTTATTATTTCGATCGGGACGGGAAAATCGTGCACCGGGTGAAGACGGTTGGTCTGCAACTCGACGACTTGAAACAAGTCGAACACGTCATTGTCGTCGCCGGAGGACATTCCAAGGCAGAAGCGATCAATGCGTATGTCAAACAGTCCCCGAACATCATCCTGATTACGGATGAAGGGGCCGCAACAACGATTTTGAAAGGGTAGCCCCCTTTTGAATAATAGATAACTCGCTTTACATTAAAAGGAGGAAAATTATCATGGCAGTAAAAGTTGGTATTAATGGATTTGGACGTATCGGACGTTTGGCACTTCGTCAAATTCTTCAGTTTGACGGAATCGAAGTAGTCGCAATCAACGACCTTACAGACACTAAAATGCTTGCACACCTCTTAAAATATGATACGACTCAAGGTCGTTTCGACGGCGAAGTCGAAGTACACGATGGTTACTTCCTCGTCAACGGTAAAGAAATCAAAACACTTGCTAACCGCAACCCAGAAGAACTCCCATGGGGCGAGCTCGGTGTTGACATCGTTCTCGAATGTACTGGTTTCTTCACAGACAAAGAAAAAGCTGAGCTTCACTTGAAAGCTGGAGCTAAAAAAGTCGTTATCTCAGCACCTGCTACTGGCGACATGAAAACAGTTGTCTTCAACACGAACCACGAAATTCTTGACGGAACTGAAACAGTTATCTCTGGTGCTTCATGTACTACGAACTGTCTCGCGCCAATGGCAAAAGTTCTTCAAGATAACTACGGAATCGTTCAAGGTCTCATGACAACGATCCACGCTTACACAGGCGACCAAAACACACTCGACGCTCCACACCCTAAAGGTGACTTCCGTCGTGCACGTGCAGCGGCAGCTAACATCGTTCCTAACTCAACTGGTGCTGCTAAAGCAATCGGTCTTGTTCTTCCAGAACTTCAAGGTAAACTTGACGGATCTGCACAACGTGTACCAGTTGCTACAGGTTCACTCACTGAGCTCACAACAGTTCTTGAGAAGAAAGTAACAGTTGAAGAAGTTAACGCAGCAATGAAAGCAGCAGCTAACGAATCTTACGGTTACACGGAAGACGAAATCGTTTCTTCTGACATCGTTGGTATCTCTTACGGATCACTCTTCGATGCAACACAAACGAAAGTCGTTACAATCGGCGACAAACAACTCGTTAAAACAGTTGCTTGGTACGACAACGAAATGTCTTACACTAGCCAGCTCATTCGCACACTCAAACACTTCGCAGAAATCGCTAAGTAATTCGAGCAATTAAATAGCAATTGAATAAGAGCGGAAACGATACCAGTCTCCGCTCTTATTGCGGAAAAAAGTCTGGAGGGGCGTACTAGCCCCTCACTATACGTATGAGACGGAGGACGAATGTATGAATAAGAAATCAATTCGCGATATCGATGTAAAAGGAAAACGCGTGTTTACACGTGTGGACTTCAACGTACCGTTAGAAGACGGCAAGATCACAGATGACACACGGATCCGTGCTGCCCTTCCGACAATCAAACACTTGGTTGACGGTGGAGCGAAAGTCATCCTCGCAAGCCACATGGGACGTCCAAAAGGCGAGAAGAACCCTGAATTCTCACTTGCACCAGTCGTAGCACGCCTCGGCGAATTACTTGGTAAAGAAATCAAGCTCGTTGAAGAAGCATACGGACCGGTCGCTGAAGAAGCGGTCAGCAAGCTTGAAGAAGGCGAAGTCATCGTTCTTGAAAATGTTCGTTTCTACCCAGGCGAAACGAAAAACGATCCTGAACTCGCAGAAGGTTTTGCGAAACTTGCAGATATTTTCGTCAACGACGCATTTGGTGCAGCGCACCGTGCGCATGCTTCTACAGAAGGAATCGCGCACCACGTCGAGACTGCTGTAGCTGGATTGTTGATTGAAAAAGAACTTCAAGTTCTCGGTAAAGCACTCTCGAATCCGGACCGTCCGTTTACAGCGATCATCGGTGGTTCGAAAGTCGCGGATAAAATCGGCGTCATCGATCACCTGCTTGATATCGTCGACACGTTGATCATCGGTGGAGGATTATCTTATACATTCCTCAAAGCTCAAGGTTATGAAGTCGGTACGTCACTTCTTGAAGTCGACAAAATCGAACAGGCGAAGGAATTCATGAAGAAAGCAGAAGATAAAGGCGTGAAGTTCTTAATGCCTGTCGACTGCATCATCACGAAGGAATTCGGCGAAGAAACATATGTCGGACCACGCGATATCGACAGTATCCCAGCGGATCACATGTCACTGGATATCGGTCCGAAAACCGTTGAAATTTATGCAGAAGCGATCAAGAACTCGAAACTCGTCGTCTGGAACGGACCGATGGGTGTCTTCGAACTTGATAAATATGCAAACGGAACAAAAGGTGTCGCTCAAGCGTTAGCAGACAGCGATGCATACTCGATCATCGGTGGGGGAGACTCTGCAGCAGCAGCTGAGAAGTTTGGCCTTGCTGAAAAAATGAGCCATATTTCAACAGGTGGTGGCGCAAGCCTCGAGTTCATGGAAGGAAAAGCTCTTCCAGGTGTCGAAGCGCTTAACGACAAGTAATCTAAAGTTCACAAGGGAGTGTTTTTAATGCGTAAACCAATTATCGCAGGTAACTGGAAGATGAATCTTAGCCTCAAGGATGCTGTCGCATTCGCTGAGGAAGTCAAAGGAACTGTACCCGCTTCTTCGAAAGTCGACGCGGCTGTCTGTGCACCGTCTGTATTCCTTGCACATTTGACAGAAGCAGCAGCTGGAACAGACTTGAAAATCGGCGCTCAAAACATGTATGACCAAGAAAGCGGCGCATACACAGGCGAAATCAGCCCGGTCATGCTGAAAGATCTTGGCGTGACATACGTCATCCTCGGTCACTCAGAACGCCGTGAATACTTTGGTGAAACAGATGCGTTCATCAACAGCAAAGCGAAAAAAGCATTCGAACACGGTCTCGTGCCAATCGTTTGTGTCGGTGAAACACTCGAACAACGCGAAGGCGGTCAATTCGAGTCAGTCATCCGTGAACAAACGGCAAACAGCCTTAAAGGATTAACAGTCGATCAAGTGAAAAATCTTGTTGTCGCATACGAACCTGTCTGGGCAATCGGAACAGGCAAATCAGCGACAGAACAAGATGCACAAGATTCTTGTAAATTCGTTCGTGACGTCGTCGCGGCTGAATTCGGTACAGAAGCAGCTGAAGCGGTCCGTATCCAATACGGTGGTAGCGTTAAACCGGAAAACATCAAAGAATATATGGCTCAACCTGACATCGACGGGGCTCTAGTTGGTGGCGCAAGTCTCGAGACAGGATCGTTCCTCAAACTGTTGGAGGCGATTTAAATGAAAAAACGTCCAGTCGCACTGATCATCCTTGATGGTTTCGGTATGCGTGACGAGGAGTTCGGAAACGCCGTTACGGCGGCAAATAAACCGAACTTCGATCGTTTCTGGAATCAATACCCGCATACGTTGTTGAATGCGAAAGGTGCATACGTTGGTTTGCCAGACGGTCAGATGGGTAACTCAGAAGTGGGTCACCTGAACATCGGGGCAGGTCGCGTCGTCTATCAATCGCTATCCCGAATCAACAATGCCATTAAGGATCGCTCGTTCTTCTCGCGTCAAGCGATGAACGATGCGGCAGGTCACGTGAAGAAATACGGTTCAGCTTTGCATATCTTCGGTTTGGTCTCTGATGGTGGAATCCACAGTCATATCAATCACTTGTATGCAGTGCTTGAGTTCGCGAAACTTCACGAAATCAAAAAAGTCTACTTGCATGCGTTCACGGACGGCCGTGACTGTGATCCACAGTCGGGTGCTGGTTTCCTCCGTGACGTACAAGCGAAGATGGACGAATTGAATGTTGGACAATTCGCGAGTATCTCCGGTCGTTATTATGCGATGGACCGCGATAACCGTTGGGAACGCGTCAAGAAAGTCTATGACGTCATTACGTTCGCAGAGGGTCCAACAACAACCGATCCAATCGGAATGGTCGAAGCTTCGTACAAAACAGACGTAACAGATGAGTTCATTGAACCAACGGTAGTCGTGCAGGAAGACGGTACTCCAGTAGCACCGATCCACGACAATGATGCGATCATGTTCTTCAACTATCGTCCGGACCGTGCGATTCAGCTCGCCAAGGCGTACAAAGAAAAAACAGGTTTCACTGGTTTTGCATTACCGGACAACGCACCGAAGAACCTGTTGCTCGTCTCGATGACGAAATATTCGGATGCGATTGATACGGATATCGTCTTCCCACCAGAAGACATCAAAAACACGCTTGGTGAAACATTGTCGAAACAAGGGTTACACCAGTTACGGATTGCGGAAACCGAAAAGTATCCGCACGTCACGTTCTTCTTTAACGGACAACGTGAAGAGCCGTACGAAGGGGAGGATCGCATCTTGATCCCATCTCCAAAGGTCGCGACGTACGATTTGAAACCAGAAATGAGTGTCTACGAAGTAACGGACGCACTGATTGATGCGATCAACTCGGACAAACACGATGCCATCATGCTGAACTTTGCGAACCCTGATATGGTCGGTCACTCCGGTATGCTCGAGCCGACAATCAAGGCAATCGAAGCCGTCGATGAGTGTCTTGGTAAAGTCGTTGACTTGATCATCAGTAAAGGTGGCGCAGCCATCATCACAGCGGACCATGGGAATGCAGACAAAGTGCTGAATGCCGATGGTAGTAAGATGACGGCGCACACGACAGAACCTGTTCCATGTATCGTCACAGTC
This sequence comes from Exiguobacterium sp. s128, assembly GCF_018618815.1. Taxonomy (NCBI): domain Bacteria; kingdom Bacillati; phylum Bacillota; class Bacilli; order Caryophanales; genus Exiguobacterium; species Exiguobacterium sp. s128. Next base: position 107,896 of record NZ_JACSMT010000004.1, read on the forward strand.
GAGGACGTCGAACTCCTTGAGCCATTGACCGGTGCATTGGCGGATCTGGCACCAACGATGCTTTATCTGTTGGATGCGGACCAACCGGCAGAAATGACAGGTCAATCCATCGTATTAAAGAAATAATCCCGTCGATGGAACGTCCTGTTCTCTGCCTCACACGTAAAAACTAATTTTTCCACACACAAAGGAGCGAATTTAAATGTCAATGATTACAGAGATTTATGCACGCGAGATTCTTGACTCACGCGGTAACCCAACGGTAGAAGTAGAAGTATATACAGAAGACGGCGGCTTTGGTCGCGCACTCGTCCCATCAGGCGCATCTACTGGTGAGCACGAAGCAGTTGAACTTCGCGATGGCGACAAATCACGTTACCTCGGTAAAGGTGTCTTAAAAGCAGTTGACAACGTCAACGAAAAATTAGCACCTGAAATCATCGGTTACGATGTCTTCGACCAAGCAGGAATCGACAAAAAGATGATCGACCTCGACGGTACAAAAAACAAAGGAAACTTCGGCGCTAACGCGATCCTTGGTATCTCAATGGCTGCTGCACGTGCTGCTGCAGATGAGCTTGGTCTTCCACTTTACACATACCTCGGTGGATTCAACGCGAAAACATTGCCAACTCCAATGATGAACATCATCAACGGTGGATCACACGCAGACAACAACGTTGATTTCCAAGAGTTCATGATCATGCCTGTTGGAGCTCCAACATTCAAAGAAGCACTTCGTATGGGTGCTGAAATCTTCCACGCGTTGAAATCAGTTCTTAGCGGAATGGGTCTTAACACATCAGTTGGTGACGAGGGTGGATTCGCTCCAAACTTGAAATCAAACGAAGAAGCAATCACAGTTATCCTTGAAGCAATCGAAAAAGCTGGCTACAAAGCAGGCGAAGATGTTTACCTTGCAATGGACGTTGCTTCTTCTGAGTTCTACGACAAAGCAGCTGGAAAATACAACCTCGCTGGCGAAGGCAAAATCCTTTCAACAGAAGAGCTTGTTGAATTCTACGCACAACTCGTTGACAAATACCCAATCATCTCAATCGAAGATGGCTGTGACGAAAACGACTGGGATGGCCACAAACTTCTTACAGATCGTATCGGACACAAAGTCCAACTCGTTGGGGATGACTTGTTCGTAACGAACACAGAGAAACTTGCTGAAGGTATCGAAAAAGGCATCGCGAACTCGATCCTCATCAAAGTGAACCAAATCGGTACGTTGACTGAAACATTCGACGCAATCGAAATGGCGAAAAAAGCTGGTTACACAGCAGTCGTTTCTCACCGTTCTGGTGAAACAGAAGATTCAACGATCGCGGACATCGCTGTTGCGACAAACGCTGGTCAAATCAAAACAGGTTCACTTTCACGTACAGACCGTATCGCGAAATACAACCAACTTCTCCGCATCGAAGACATGCTTTCAGATGTTGCTGTCTACGACGGAATCAAATCATTCTACAACCTCAAAAACCTCAACAAATAATTGATGGATTGAGTCGACAGAATGATGGTCTAAAGTTTGTTGTACACTATATGTTTGGTGATTCTGAGCTATTTAAGACAGAAACATGAACTAAATCGTACAAGGACTGCAGCTAAAACCTCCTATTTATGTGTGATGTATACACACGAATAGGAGGTTTTTTTATGTTCATGATTGATTTTTTAAAGGAATTTGAGTTCGATCTAAAATCAGAAATGACTCGAAACAGACGGTCTCGATCGATCATACCAACGTCATTCAGTTCCAACCGTTAAAAAACCAAATTTACGAATACTTATTTTTTACTACCTGGTCATTAAAATGTTATAGTTATAAATAAGTTGAAGTACAATCATTATAAGGCTTAAATACATTTGAACGGGTTAAGGTTCAAAAAACATCTAAAGGAGAAATGATCATGCTAAATTCAGATTTAGATATACGCTTAGAACCACGTATTAAAGAACTGTATCGCTTACATAAGGAGCGCTCTGCCAATATTGACTGGAGCTATCACGAATTCATTCCCTGGGACAAGGCGATGTCGTTTAAACGGGTTCCTTGGGAGGAGAGTCAAGTCACGCTTCCGGAAGGTGTCATCGTTGCAGTAGAAACCGCATTACTGACAGAAGTGAACTTACCTTGGTATACGTCACATTTGGATTACACCTTTAAAAATTCGATGGAAGTCATCAATGATTTCGTCCGCACGTGGACGGCGGAAGAAGACCAGCACTCGAGCTTACTGGAAACGTATTTACTCGTGACACGAAACGTCAATCCGACACGATTGCATCAATTAAGAAGACGCGTCGTTGAAAGTGGTTGGTTCCCGGACTTCACGAATCCTTTAGCGACCATGGCCTACACGTCACTGCAAGAACTGGCGACACTTGTTTTCTATAATAACGTAGCGAAGGTAGCAGGGGCTCACGATAAAGATTTAGCGACACTGCTTCGCCGTTTAGCGAAAGACGAAGCCCTTCATTATGCGTTCTACCGCGATACAGTGAAGGCCCACCTTGAACTCGATCCGAACTTCATCGTGTTCTTTGAAGATGTCATCATCAATTTCTCGATGCCGGGTGCCATCATGCCGGACTTTACCGAGCGCATGAAAACCATTGCGATCGATACGAATTATGGACCACTCCAATACTTTGACCAGGTATTAGATGTCGTCGTGAAATACTGGGACATTGCCAACTTGGAACCTACGAGCGAAGAGGCCAAACAATCACAAGCGAACATCATGAAATATCACGGACGTTTGAAACGCATCAAGGATCGCCAATTAGCAAAAACGAAGATCGATGCATGACGAGGGGAGAATAATGAAAATGACGTGTGAAATATGCGGAAAAGAAACGAATAACCAAGTCAGTTATTTGGAACTGAATACGTGGGAATTTAATTCGTTGAAGACAGAGGAAAAAGACTTTTATTCGATTTGTTACAGTTGTTTTGACAACCATACGAACACTTTCATTGATCAAGAAATGGATCTTGAATTGAGAAAAAAACGTTCGCAGATGGTGAATAAAGAGGTCGAAGCAGAAATCGAGGCTATTCTTGAGGTTGAAAATTAATTACCCGATCTATGGATTGAGTCGACAGTCTTCCGCTTGGCGGAGGGCTGTTTTTTTGCGTTGCGTGTTGATTGACAAAACTAGCCGTTCGCCCGCTTTTCTGAGGCGGCATAGTAAATCGTATAGGTTTTTTAGGAATCACGCTTTTTTTCACGCGCTTTCCTCAGGCGAGACACAAGCCAGTTTCCCTACCTCAGTCAGGCAGGGAATCGGGTCTTGTTTGTCTCTGACAGCGCAAGCAGGCTTGCGCTTTTTCCTGTAGGAGTCGCGTGAAACGCGTGATAACAGTTGTATAGAAAAGCAAAAAAATCATTCATAGCTCGACTTCTAAGGGAGAAGGAAGCAACGCTTCCGTTAGGGACAGGCGAGATCCGGAGATCTGAAAGAAATCCGCGGCTCGCGTTCCGCCCTAGAAAAGCGAGCGAATGAATGATTTTTGACAAACGTAAAAAAACGAGACCCGACTAAACGTCGAATCCCGTAGTATCAAAATGGAATTACACTCCTTGAGATCAATCCTCGATAAACGTAACGAGGTAATGATGGGCAGAATAGAGCGGAGCACGCGTGACGAAGAACTCGGGTAAGTCGACATCGATATCGAGTTCACGTAATGTCTGCGGATCGAGACATTCCTGAACGAGACGTTTGATATCGCTGAGTAATTCATCGTGCAGGTTCGCTTCCGCTGCGAAGGAACGTTTGGCTTCGTCCTTCAACAATAGGACGACGGGAGGAAGGCCACGCAAGATATCGACCTGGAGTGGTTCTTCGTTTCGTTGAAAAAAGTCGTTGAGACAACTGACGACTTTCATCGAGTGATCTTCTTTCATCCAAACCCCAACTTTCTATAAGTACTAGTACGGTAAGCTATTCCCTAAAGTCAGATGGGATATGCAGACAAACTGGAATCTCTGCATTAAGAGAGCGGATATCCGGGTAGAGAATGAAGTAAGGGGGGAGTGACATGCTGTTTCGTTATTTATTTCTGGGTATGGACCCCACAATCGATGAGATTCAATTACGGATCATTTACTTTACGGAACTGATCTTTTTTATCGGTCTCTATCAGATTACGAGTCGCTTTTCGTATCAAAGCATGATTCTTGGAACGGTTCTCGGAGTCGCAGGTCTGACGGCGCTGCTGCCTGGAGCGATCTATATTCTGCGTTATAACCCGGAAGATGCCGTCATCGATATTACGTTCCTATTGATTTACTTACTGGAACCGCTCGCCATCATAGCTTTTCTTGTTGCGTTATGTCGACGGGTGTACCAAAAAAGCCATCCGAAGAGCTGAAGAAGTCCGGGAAAACGTTGTCATACGACGTTTGATCGGACTTTTTTGTCGATTTCACAAAAAAATAAAATATATTTTAACAAAAAGGATTGATGTGTAACCGGTTACACAATATGATACATATTGTAAGCGTTATCAAAAGAAAGAGGTGGCGAATATGTCGACCATCCGGGAAGTAGCGAAAGTGGCCAATGTCTCCGTGGCGACGGTATCACGCGTCATGAATGAAAAAGGATATGTCAGTGAAAAAGCAAGGACGGCGGTCCTGCAAGCGATTAAACAGCTCGATTACCGACCGAACCGGGTTGCCCGGTCGTTGTTTCAAAAACGGTCAGGATTGATCGGATTGATCGTGCCGGACATCACGAACCCGTTTTTCCCACAACTCGCTCGAGCTGTGGAAGATATGGCACATCAACATGGTTTTCAGGTGATTTTATGTAACACGGATGAACAGTTTCAGAAAGAACAGGAATATATTCAATCGCTCGAAGCGATGCATATCGACGGCTTGATCATTACGACGAACTATTCGAACAATCCGAACTATGAAGAGATCGAAGTACCGATCGTCGCTCTTGACCGTGTGTTACAAGGCGCGATCCCGACCGTCACGTCAAACGGCTATGACGGCGGGAAAAAGGCAGCCCAGTTCCTACTGGAGCATGGCGCAACAGAGCTCGTCGTTATCAGTGGTCCGTCAAAGTTACCGACGATCCGAAAACGCCGGGATGGATTTGAAGAAGTCGCCGGGAAACATCTTGTCGCAAGTATCGAGTCACCGTTTCATTTTCAGGGTGCACTCGGAGCCGCCAATTACTTATTTGATCATTACGACTGTAATGGGATCTTTGCGGCAAACGATGTCATCGCCGCAGCGACGATCCAAGTCGCGGCAGAACGAGGCATCGCGATTCCCGAGCAGTTACAGGTCATCGGGTACGACGGCATTGAACTGGGGCAGATGATTTCCCCGCCGTTGACGACGATTGCCCAACCGATCTATCAGATGGGGGAACTCGCGGCGAAGTTATTGATTCAACGGATTGAAGGAAAAGAGATTGCGGCCGTCCATCATGAATTGATGGTCGAAGTCATCGAACGAGAAACGACGAAGCGGAAGGGTGAACAGTCATGAAACAAATTAGTGTAGTCGGCAGTATCTCGATGGACCTGGTCGTCGAAAGCGATCGTCGTCCGTCAGCAGGAGAAACGGTCATCGGATCCGCCTTCCATACCGTACCTGGAGGCAAGGGAGCGAACCAGGCCGTCGCGATCGCGCGGCTTGGCGGAAACGTCGAGATGGTCGGGTGTATCGGCGATGATGCGAACGGCGTCGCGATCCGTCAGAACTTCGAGACGGAACAGGTCGGGACGACGCATCTGCAGACGATTGCGAATGAACGGACCGGAACGGCACACATCACGCTTGCGGAAGGCGACAATTCAATCGTCGTCGTCCAATCGGCGAACTTGGCGGTCGTCTATGACGAGAGCCAGCTCGACAGCTTACTTGGTCAGGCGGACATGATTTTACTGCAGCTCGAAATTCCACTGGCAACCGTCAAGCAGGTGGCGCGTTACGGCAAGACACACGGCATTCCCGTCGTTTTGAATCCGGCGCCAGCCATCGTCCTTGACGACGAGTTGCTCGAAGACGTGACCTACCTGACACCAAACGAACATGAATGTGGCTTGATTTTCGGACAACAGCAGTCACTCGAACATTGGTTAAGCCAGTATCCGAATAAATTGATTGTCACAGAAGGTAGCCGCGGAGCACGTTTTTATGACGGTCAAGACATCGTGACGGTGCCTGCCATCGCAACCACGGTCGTCGATACGACGGGAGCCGGGGATACGTTCAACGGGGCTCTCGCTGTAGCTTTGACGGAAGGAAGACCCTTGACAGAAGCGATTCGCTTTGCGAACAAGGCAGCCGGCATGTCTGTCCGGGCACTCGGCGCACAAGGCGGCATGCCGACACGGGAACAGATGGAGGTTGAAGTATGAAACGACACGGTATTTTAAACAGTCATATCAGTAAGGTCTTAACGGATCTCGGTCATACGGATACCGTCGTCATTGCCGACTGCGGTCTACCGATTCCGGACGGCGTCAAGCGGATTGATTTAGCGCTCGAACTCGGAACACCATCATTTGCCGATGTCGTCCGGATCGTCGCGAGTGACATGGCAATCGAACAGGTGACCTTGGCAACGGAAATCAAAGACACGAACGTTGCTGCGTTAGATGTCATCACTCAACTCGACGTCCCGCAAGACTACGTCTCGCATGAAGCATTCAAGGAACTGACGAAACAGGCAAAAGTCATCATCCGGACGGGGGAAGCGACACCGTATGCCAACGTCATCCTACACGCCGGCGTCATTTTTTAAGGGGGAAGCACGATGCAAATTGAGATGACAGGTATCACAAAAGCGTTTGGTCCCGTGCCCGTCTTGAAGGGTGTCGACTTTACGCTTATGACAGGTGAGATTCATGCCTTGATGGGTGAAAACGGAGCGGGGAAATCGACGCTGATGAAAATCCTGACCGGTGTTCATAAAGCCGATGAAGGAACGATTCAAGTCGATGGAGTCGGGCAACATTATAAAAATCCGAAACTCGCGGAAGAAGCGGGGATTGCCTTCATTCACCAGGAACTGAACATTCTGCCCGACTTAACGGTCACGGAAAACCTGTTTCTCGGACGGGAACTGAAATCACGGTTCGGTGTCTTGAAGCAGGCAGAGATGAAACGGCTTGCGGAACGCGAGCTGGCGGAGCTGAACGTCTTCATGGATGTCAATCAGCTCGCCCGGACGTTATCGGTCGGACAACAACAGATGATCGAGATCGCGAAAGCGTTGATGACGGACGCGAAGGTTATCATCATGGATGAACCGACAGCGGCCTTGACGGAGCGTGAAATCCGCGCCTTGTTCAGTGTCGCGACGGCACTGCGGGCGCAAGGCGTCTCGATCGTCTATATCTCACACCGGATGGAAGAAATCTTTGAACTGTGTGACCGGATCACGGTCTTACGCGACGGCGTCTCCGTTTCGACACACAGGATCGCTGAGACGTCGTTCGAACAGATCGTCCGTGAGATGGTCGGACGCGAGATGGGCGAACGGTATCCGGAACGCCAAGTCACGCTCGGTCAGACGGTTCTTGAAGTGACAGGCGCGACCGGCAAACGGTTCGAAGACGTGTCGTTTTCAGTCCGGGCCGGTGAAATCGTCGGCTTTTCCGGCTTGATGGGAGCAGGACGAACGGAAGTCATGCGCGGCTTGTTTGGGGTCGATCGGCTGAAGGCAGGAACAATCGCCTTAAACGGCAACGTCATCAAAATCAAATCGCCGCATGATGCGATCAAACAAGGACTTGGATTTTTGACCGAAGACCGAAAAGGCGAAGGATTATTCCTCGACTTTTCACTCCGGGAAAACATCTCCTTGCCGACGATCCGGTCGTTATCGAAGTCCGGTGTCATCTCCGATCAATCGGAGCGCCAGTTCGCGGAAGGCTATCTCAAGTCGCTGTCCGTCCGGCACAGTTCGATGGATCAACCGGCGAAGTCGTTGTCAGGCGGGAACCAGCAAAAGGTTGTTCTCGCGAAATGGCTTGGGACGAAACCGGATGTGCTGATTCTCGACGAACCGACACGCGGTGTCGACGTCGGGGCGAAAAAAGAAATTTACCTGATCATGAACGAACTCGCTGCATCTGGTGTCGCGATCATCATGATCAGTTCGGACCTCCCGGAAATTCTCGGGATGAGTGACCGCGTCTATGTGATGCGGGAAGGGCAAGTGAGCGGCATGCTCAACCAACAAGAGGCCACGCAAGAAAGTATCATGACGCTTGCGACAGGAGGACAATGACATGGAATTGATGCAAGGAAAACTGACGGAAAAGAAACCGAGACGACTCGGGATTGGTCAAAAGCTCGGTCCGCTCGCCGGACTGTTCGCCATCATTCTCGTCGTCTCGATCATGGAACCGGACTTTTTAACACTTAATAACTTATTCAACATCTTACGCCAAGTTTCGATCAATGCCTTGATTGCCTTCGGGATGACATTCGTCATCTTAACGGGCGGGATCGACTTATCGGTCGGTTCGATTCTTGCGTTGTCATCCGCGTTCGTCGCCGGTCTGATGACGGACGGAACGTCGGCGATTCTCGCCGTCCTCGCCGGATTGATCGTCGGCGCAATCATGGGTGCGTTAAACGGAATGGTCATCTCACTCGGGAAAGTCGCACCGTTCATCGCGACACTCGCGACGATGACGATCTTCCGTGGTCTGACGCTCGTCTACACGGACGGAAAACCAATCACCGGACTCAGCCAGGGCGGCTGGTTCGAATTGTTCGGTCGCGGCTACATCTGGATCTTCCCGGTCCCGGTCGTGACGATGTTGATCGCCTTCGCCGTGCTGTACTTCATCCTGAAGAAAACGACGTTCGGCCGTTATACGTACGCGATTGGCGGTAATGAAGAAGCGGCAAAACTGATGGGGATTCAAGTCAACAAAGTAAAAATCATGATTTATTCGTTGTCTGGTCTAATGGCAGCACTCGCCGGGATCATCTTGACGTCGCGCCTCAACTCGGCGCAACCGACAGCCGGAACATCGTACGAACTCGATGCGATCGCCGCGGTCGTCCTCGGCGGGACCAGCTTATCCGGTGGACGCGGTTGGATCGTCGGGACGTTGATCGGTGCCTTGATCATCGGGACACTCAATAATGGACTGAATTTACTTGGCGTCTCCTCGTTCTTCCAGCTTGTCGTCAAAGGGCTCGTCATCCTGTTCGCGGTACTCGCGGACCGGAAACAAACTACGTGATTTACCATCCAAAAGGAGGATATTGATATGAAAAAACTACTTGCACTCGTCATGATGGCGTTAATGGTCTTCGCAGCCGCCTGTTCGACGGAACAACCGGGCAGCGACACGGAAAAAGAGAAGAAAACAAAAGATTTCAAGATTGGTCTGTCGATCTCGACACTCAACAACCCGTTCTTCGTCTCACTCAAAGAAGGCGCAGAAAAAGAAGCAAAAGCACAAGGTGCAACACTGCAAGTCGCGGATGCACAGGATGATGCCGCGAAACAAGCAAGTGACATCGAAGACATGATTCAAAAGAACGTCGATCTCATCCTGATCAACCCAACGGATTCAGCAGCAGTCGGTGCAGCCGTTCAAACAGCAAACGATGCTGACATCCCGGTCATCACAGTTGACCGGAATGCAGAAGCTGGTGACGTCATCGCGCACATCGCGTCGGATAACGTCGCAGGTGGGAAACAAGCGGGTGAGTACATGATCGAACTCGTTGGCGATAAAGCGAAAGTCGTTGAACTCGAAGGTATTCCAGGTGCTTCAGCAACACGTGACCGAGGCGAAGGGTTCCACGCGGCAGTCGACAGCAAGCTTGACGTCGTCGCGAAACAATCAGCAAACTTTGACCGGGCGAAAGGTCTGTCGGTCATGGAAAACATTCTGCAAAACAACAAAGACATCAAAGCGGTCTTCGCGCACAACGATGAAATGGCCCTTGGTGCCGTTGAAGCGTTGAAAGCAGCGGGCATGGAAGACGTGAAAGTCATCGGCTTTGACGCAACAGACGACGCCGTCAAAGCGGTCGAAGACGGTAAGATGGCAGGAACAGTTGCCCAGAAACCGGCTGAAATCGGAAAAACAGGTATCGATACTGCAATCAAACACCTCAAAGGTGAGACAGTCGAGAAGAACATTCCGGTCGAACTCGACCTGATTAAACAATAAGCGTCATCGCCAGCCGGTCTGATTTTGTCAGTCGGCTGGTTTTTTTTGGAGGGAAGATGAACTTCCTGAATCTATACCTTGTTCCCGTAGTTGTTTTTCTCTATAATGAAAGAAGCGTATATTACTGAAGGAGGATCATCGATGATCATTCATAACGTGGCTCTTGTCGGCCTCATCGTCGTTTCCGTTCTTCTCATCATCGTCGTTCTCTTGATGTCAGGCCGTACGGCTGGACTCGGAGCATTGACAGGTGGGGCAGAACAATTATTTGGTCGCCAAAAAGCCCGTGGCTTGGATGCGGTCCTAAATCGTGTAGCGTCTATCTTAGGGGCATTATTCTTTATTTTGGCGTTACTCGTCGCTTTTTATAAGTGAGTATTGAAACGACAGCCGTCCGTTTGCGCTGTCGTTTTTTCTTATTTTCTCGATTTCTATTTTTTCATTTTGGGGTATAGGGTTAGAGGGGGAATCATTTTATGAAAATCACATTACCAAAACCATTCTTTTTTGAAGGTGGTAACCGGGCCGTCCTGTTGTTACACGGCTTCACCGGTTCGAGTGCCGATGTCCGGATGCTCGGGCGTTACTTGCAAAAACACGGTTATACATCACTGGCACCACAATATAAAGGGCACGCGGCCCCACCCGAAGAGCTGACGAAGACTGGGCCAGCCGACTGGTGGCAGGACGTCCTTGACGGCTACGAAGAGTTAAAAGACAAAGGATACGATGAGATTGCGGTCTGCGGTCTGTCGCTCGGCGGTGTCATGTCGCTGCGGCTTTCGATGCATCGTCCGGTCAAGGCCGTCATTCCGATGTGTGCGCCGGCCTACATCAAAAGTGAAGACGTCATGTATGCAGGAGTCACGGAGTATGCCAGAGAATTTAAGAAGCGAGAAGGAAAATCCGTCGAAGAAATCGAACAGGAGATGGCAGTCTTCGAACCGATGCCGACCTTAAAAGATCTGCAAGCCTTGCTGAAAGAGACACGCGATTCACTCGAAGACGTCTATGCACCGACCCTCGTCGTCCAGGCACGTAACGATCATATGATCAACACGGATTCGGCGAACATCATCCATGATGGTGTCAGTGCCTTACAAAAAGAGCTGATCTGGTATGAGAACTCAGGTCATGTCATTACGCTCGACAAAGAAAAAGAAACGCTCCACCAAGACATCCATGAATTTTTGGACGGCTTGAACTGGAGTCATTAACTGGAGGTGTCACGTTGGAATTACGTGAACGAATACTAGAGGTCATCACGACGGAAGAACGTCCGTTGTCGATTGATCAATTAACGAAAAAATTAGAACTGTCGGATACAACCGAATTCAAAGAGTTGATCCGGACGTTGAACACACTCGAAGAAGAAGCGCTCGTCGCGCGGACCCGGTCGAACAAATACGGGACACTGGCCCAAATCGGGCAAGTCGCTGGAAAAATCTCCGTCCACCAACGTGGATTCGGATTCGTCTCACCGGAGGATGGTTCAGCAGGTGATATCTTCTTACCGGCACCGGAACTCGGCAACGTCTACAACGGTGACCGTGTCCTCGTCAAAGTCTTTGCTGAATCAAACGGTGGGGACCGTCGTGAAGGAAAGTTGCTCAAGATTCTCTCACGCGGACCAGCCGATTTCGTCGGGACGTTCGTCAGTCCAAAAGGACGGATTGAATCGATCGCCTATATCGAACCGGATGACTCGAAGCTGACGTTTTTACCGGTCGTCGCGGACGAAGATACGCTTGGTGCGGTCGACGGACATAAAGTCCTCGCCCGGATCACGAAGTATCCGGACGGTCGTTACGCGGGAACAGCAAAAGTCTTACAGATCATCGGGCATAAAAATGATCCGGGTGTCGATATCCTGTCGATCGTCCACAAGCACGGCATCAATGTCGACTTCTCGGATGCAGCGATTGCGGAAGCCAACAACATTCCGGATCAAATCGATGAGAAAGATCTCGTCGGTCGCGTCGACTTACGCAAGGAACTGACGGTCACGATTGATGGTGCGGACGCGAAGGACTTGGACGACGCCGTCCACGTCAAGAAACTCAGCAACGGCAACTACGAGCTGGGTGTCCATATCGCCGACGTCTCACATTATGTCAAGGAAGATTCACCGCTCGACGAAGAAGCACGCGAACGCGGGACAAGTGTCTATCTCGTTGACCGCGTGATTCCGATGATTCCGCACCGTCTGTCAAACGGGATCTGTTCACTGAACCCGCACGTTGATCGCTTAACACTGAGCTGTATCATGGAAATCGATCAAAACGGGGCTGTCGTTAACCAGGAAATTTTACAAAGTGTCATCAAGACGACGGAACGGATGACGTATACCGATGTCCGGAAAATCATCGAACGGGAAGACGAAGAAGTCATCGCGAAATATCACGATCTCGTCGCTAACTTCGATCAGATGGCGGAACTGGCTGCGATCCTCCGGGAACGCCGCTCACGCCGTGGGGCGATTAACTTCGACTTCCCGGAAGCAAAAGTCCTCGTCAACGAAGAAGGCAAGACAAGCGAAATCATCTTACGCGAACGGTCCGTTGCCGAAAAGCTGATCGAAGAGTTCATGCTTGCGGCGAACGAAACAGTGGCTGAATACGTCCAGCACCAAAAACTGCCGTTCATGTACCGGATTCACGATGAGCCGAAAGCAGAACGTCTCGACACGTTCTTTAAATTCATCGCCAACTTCGGCATCAACGTCGAACGTAAAGGCGAGTCGGTCACACCGAAGACGTTGCAATCGATCTTAAACGCGGTTGAAGGCGAGCCGGAAGAAGCCGTCGTCAGTACGGTCATGTTACGGTCGCTCCAACAAGCAAAATATGACGTCGAACCGATTGGTCACTTTGGTCTGTCGACCGATTTCTACACGCACTTCACGTCACCAATCCGCCGGTATCCGGACTTGATGGTCCACCGTCTCCTGCGCGAGTACATCATCTTTAATGATAAATCGCAAAAGACACAGGACCGTTATGCTGCGATTCTGCCGGAAATCGCCGATCACGCCTCAAAACGGGAACGTCGTGCCGTCGATGCGGAGCGGGAAACAAATGCGCTCAAGAAAGCCGAGTATATGGAACAACACATCGGCGAAACGTTTGAAGGTGTCGTCAGTGGGGTGACCAACTTCGGCATGTTCGTCGAGTTGCCGAACACGATCGAAGGACTCGTTCACATCCAGGCGATGACGGATGACTTCTACCGTTACGACGAAGCGAACTATCAATTGATGGGCGAACGGACGAAACAACAGTTCCGGATCGGCGACGTCGTCGAGATCAAAGTCACCGGTGTCAACATCGATGAGAAGACAATCGATTTTGCTGTCGTCGGGATGCCGGAACGCCAACCGAAAAAACGTTTTGAGTCGAAGACGATCCGTTCAACAGGCGGACGTCCGGGACAAAAACGCGACGACAAGAAAGACGACCGCCGCGGCGGGAAGTCGAAACGTCCAGGGAAACCGAACGAGCAATCAAAAGGTAAAGGATTCGCCGGGAAAGACAAGAAGGACAAACCGCCGTTCCATAAAGCGGTCTCGAATAAAAAACGGAAGCGCCCATAAGCGCTTCTGTTTAGAAATGTGGTGGAAGAGAGATGCCAAAAGGTACAAGTTCAAAAGTATTAGCGAACAACAAACGGGCGTCGTTTGATTATGCGATTGAAGATACGATCGAAGCGGGTCTCGTCCTGACGGGAACCGAAATCAAATCGGTCCGTAAAGGCAAGATCAGTATCGCTGACGCGTTCGTCCGCTTCGATGGCGGGGAAGCGATTCTCTGGAACTCGAACATCGCCCACTTCGAACAGGGGAACCGGTACAACCACGAACTGCTCCGTCCGCGGAAACTGTTGCTGCACAAAAAACAGATCGCAAACCTGATGGGACTCGTCTCGCGCGATGGCTATACGATCGTGCCACTGAAGGTCTACATCAAGAACGGCTACGCGAAATGTCTGATCGGACTCGGACGCGGGAAGAAGAAATTCGACAAACGCGACGATCTGAAGAAGAAGGATGCGAAGCGTGATATCGACCGTGCGTTACGCGACAAGCAAAAGTATTGAACCCGTAACACTTTTCTGCTATTATAATAGTATTCGGAAAGCCCCAATTTTATATCTTGGGGACGTTACGGATTCGACGGGGGTAGTTCGGTCTTCTGTGGCGTGTCGAGGGGTCGGCCTCGTTAAAACGCATCAGCCATAACTGGCAAAACTAACACACAACTCACAGCAGCTTAATAGCTACTACGGATCCTAGCAGCCGTCGCCTGGTCGGCTGATTTCTAGGGTCTCACTTTAAACAGGCTACGCTTGGACCCTTCCGTCTGGAGGGAAAGAGAAGAGATGGAATCAGACTGGTCGGACGGACGCCTGTCAATTGGCAGCCTGACGACGAGATCCCAATAAATTGACTACACACGTAGAAGCTTAAGTATACGATGCCTTCGGACGTGGGTTCGACTCCCACCGTCTCCATACCCTGAAATCTTTAGGATTTCAAAAGGTCAAAACACCTGAAAGATAAGGGGTTTTGGCCTTTTCTTTTATACTTTATTTAGATTTTTGCTTTATCCCTTTAGTTTGAGAAATTAGTAAAAAAAATTAAAAAAGAGGTATTACTATGATTAACTTCCAAGATAAAGTAGGCTTCATCTGGTCAATAGCTGAGATTTTACGTGGACCGTATAAACCAGAAGACTACGGTAAAATTGTACTACCGTTAGCTGTTTTACGCCGCTTTGACTGCGTGTTAGAAAGTACAAAAGAAGAAGTATTAGCAAAAGCAGAACAGTTTTCTAGTATGTCAGAGGAGGCGCGTGAACCAATTTTAAATCGTGCTTCTAAACAAAGCTTCCATAATATAAGTAAATTTGATTTTAGTAAATTGTTAAGTGATTCAGATAACATTGCTGATAACTTACGTGACTACATAAATGGTTTTTCAAAAGTTGCACGTGATATCATGGAACATTTTGAATTTGATCGCCAAATCGATAAATTGGATCAAAACAATTTACTTTATTTAACAATAAAGCGTTTTAGCGAAATCGACTTACACCCTGAGACTGTTTCAAATATTGAAATGGGATATGTGTTTGAGGAATTAATTCGTCGTTTCAACGAAAATGCAGAAGCAGGAGATCATTATACACCACGCGAAGTGATTCGTTTAATGACGCATCTTTTGTTTTTACACGATGATGCAAATATCTTAACGAAGCCTGGCTTAACACAAACGTTGTATGATGCAGCAGCTGGTACAGGAGGTATGGGATCTGTTGCACAAGAGTATATTGGAAGTGTAAATCCAACAGCACATTTAGAGTTTTTCGGACAAGAAATAAATGGCTCATCACCATAACACGTGGTTGCTATTTTAACGACCAAGCTCAAGGTGCAATCTCAAAAAGAATCGTTCGAGGTTTCGGTAGCCATAACCACGACGTTTAATGAGCTTAATCTTATTGTTCGTCCCTTCCATTTTCCCATTCGATAGTGTCGATACAATGGTTTGACGCATCGCTTCTTCACGGCCACGAATCGCTTTCGCGATTTTCGCAAGAGGTCCGCATGGATGAAATTGATAACGTTCCAGCCAGTCTTTCAGTCTTCGGCATGCCTGCCCGTCGCACGTTGCTTTCAACACATATCGAATATGTTGGAGTCCTTGATAAAGATCCCGGGTAAACGAGTCTTCTAGAATACAAGAATGGGCGACCTCTCGATCTTCAAGAGCCAATGCTTCCGGACGACAAGCGAGAGCACGATCAATCACACGAACATGATGATGGCGTCTTGCCTCGTTCAAAAAACGACGCCGGCGGCGAAGAGCATCCGTAAAGAACTGGATGAGATGAAAACGATCCAGCACATGCGCTGCATTCGGGAAGACACGAGTAGTTGCCTTCGCCATCGCAGGTGCAAAATCACTGACGACAGAACGAACATCTCCCAGTACACCTTG